>JAGLTQ010000160.1 GCA_023135195.1 Gammaproteobacteria bacterium
TGCCCTAATGCATTGTTCTATCTTCAGCCTTCCTTGGCTTCGTAGCTTCTCGCTATCCCTGCAAAGGTCTTACTCTCTTTTCCATCTTCTGTAATTTCTAATACAATACGGCTATGGAAATACTTAAAGTACCACAAGGTGAATTTCGGCTGGAACGATACCCACATCGAAAAAATGATCGTTTACGCGCATGGGATGCGGCGGACGAGTATTTATTAAATTACATCAGCGAAGAAGTTAATTCAGAAAAAAAGTTAAAGATTCTTATAGTAAACGATAGCTTTGGTGCTTTGGCTTCAGCACTTTCCGAGCATTCTCTTACTGTATGGACAGATTCCTGGCTTGCACACGAAGGTATTTATCAAAATTTTTCTATAAATAAAATATCCCCGGACAATTTAAAAATATTTAATAGCATTGAAACACCTGAATATAATTATGATCTGGTTCTGATTAAAATGACTAAAAGCCTGGCTTTATTAGAAGATCAACTGATTCGTATTAAGCCATTTATTTCATGCCGTACAAAAATTATTGCTGCGGGTATGGTTAAATCAATACATACCTCAACGCTTAAGTTATTTGAAAAGTACATTGGCCCAACAAAAACATCACTTGCTAAGAAAAAGGCACGTTTAATATTCAGCACGTCAGATAAGAATATTAAAGCAGTAAAAAGCCCGTATCCTAAAAATTATATTTTAGAAGGAACAAACTACGTTGTTTTTAACCAGGCAAATGTTTTTTCACGTGAGAGCCTGGATATTGGAACCCGATTTTTTTTACAGCATATTCCTCAATCAGAAAAATATAAAAATATTATTGATCTTGCTTGCGGCAATGGTGTTGTGGGTTTAATTGCTGCTGAGAAAAATCCTGATGCAGTTATTCATTTTCTGGACGAATCATACATGGCAGTGGAATCAGCAAAAGAGACTTTTAGAACAGCATTAAATAATCGCGATGCAACTTTTCAAGTTAATGATTGTTTAACCGGATGGAAAGAAAATAGTGCTGATCTCATCTTAAATAATCCCCCTTTTCATCAGGATAATGCAATTGGTGATGAAGTAGCATGGAAAATGTTTAAACAGTCTAAAGAAATATTAAATACAGGCGGTGAGTTATGGGTAATAGGAAATCGACATCTTGCATATCATATTAAATTAAAAAAAATATTTAATAATTGTGAGGTTATTGCGACTAATAAAAAATTTGTTATTTTAAGAACAATTAAGCAATAAATCCTACTGCACGTTGTAACTACATATTTTAGCTTCGCGCTTCACTTATACCTCAAGAACAAGAGTATTAAAGTGCGTGTTTTTTTATACGGTAAAGTAAAGCACTTCGGGTTAAACCTAGCAAACGAGCAGCCTTACTTTGATTGCCGTGACTTTTATTCATTGCCTGGTCAATCAGTTGAGCTTCAAGTTTTTCCAAAATGACACCACCTTCAGGCAAGATATATGGATCAGATACTTTTGTTTTTTGATTTGTTTTCATTTCTAAAGGTAGATTATCAATAGTGATTGTTTTACCACTTAATAAAATAACCATTCGTTCACAAAAGTTTTTTAATTCACGAATATTGCCCGGCCATGTATAACGTTGGCATTGCTCAATTGTTTGCATGTTATAGCGAGGAACATTTAAACAATGTTTAGCCGCAAGTTGTGCAGATAAATGGTTAATTAAATAGGTAATATCGCTTTGGCGATTACGTAGGCTTGGTAATTCTAGTGGCACTACATTTAAACGATAAAATAAATCTTCTCGGAAGTTACCCTTTTCAACTTCTTTAAATAAATCACGATTCGTTGCAGCAATTATACGAACATTTATTTTCTCTGCTTTAGTTTGACCTATAGTCTGACACTCACCTTCTTCTAAAAAACGCAATAGTTTGGCTTGAATGCTTAATGGTAGTTCACCAACTTCATCAAGAAAAAGAGTGCCATTATGTGCCGATTTGATTCGTCCATGTTGATCGCAGGTTGCACCAGTAAAGGCACCTTTAACATGACCAAAAAGTTCGGACTCAGCAAGTGCCTCAGGTAGTGCTGCACAATTGATAGTAACAAGAGATGCGGAGTTGCGTTTGCTTTGGGCGTGAATGTATTTCGCCATTAGCTCTTTGCCTGTACCACTTTCACCTTGAATTAACACGGTAACATCGGTCGCAGCCATGATTTTAGCGGTGCGTTGCACGCCTTCAAATTCAGCTGATTGACCTAACATGTCGTATTCAATTTGAGTCTTCATAGTCGTAACCTTATTTCAATGTTGCATATGTTGATGCTGATTATTGCTATCGTTATCACTTGCCGGTTGATGCCCTGCATGTAGTAAAGCCATATATCCCGTAATAAGTGCCACAAGAATAATAGTTAGCCCCACGAGCGGTCGGATATACGTCGAGCGAATAAGCCTTGTAAACCACCCGGTTAATATACCTGCAATCATGACTGCTGGCAAAGTTCCGGCACCAAAAGCGAGCATTAATAAAGCCCCATCTTTTACACTTCCAGCAGTAGTCGACCATATCAGTGCGGTATAAACTAAGCCACAAGGTAACCAACCCCAGACAACGCCAAATAAAAAAGCATGACCGGGACTTTTAACAGGAATAAGTTTTTGGCTTATGGGTTCAAGTTTTCTCCAGATAGGTTTTCCGATATGTTCAATTTTAACAAGGGCGGGAAACCAGCCCGCTAGATATAAGCCAATGCCGACCATCAAAGTACTGGCAAATAACTGCAATACCAGGTGACCATAGGCCGGAGAAAAGGCAATAAGGTTGCTGCCAAAGCCTCCAGCCAATGCGCCGGCAAGAGAATAGCTGATTATTCGGCCAAAATTATATGCAGTAACGTAAGGAATTAAGCGTTTTCGGTTATTACGGATTTTTTCAGGCAGGCTGAACGTTAAAGCGCCAATAATGCCACCACACATACCAAGACAATGCACGGTACTAAAAAGGCCAATAAAAAAGGCACTGACAAAGGTGATTTCCATATATTCGAAATATTTTTTGTTTATCTGGAGTAATATTGAGTCTAGCACTGTCTGATGCATATCGTCGTTATAGTTATTTTTAGAACCCCATTAATAATAATGCCGTTCTTTTAAGTTTTTATGTTTGTTCCCTCCCTGAGAGAGGGAACAAATCATTCATCTCCTTAATTGATTGGTATTACCATTAACAACGCTTTTAGGAACGGATTTTCAAATGAATAGTTATCGATTATCAATTGGCGGCATGAGTTGCGCAGGCTGTGTCGCCTCGGTGGAAACGGCTTTAAATTCCGTAAATGGTGTAGAAGAAGCCACGGTTAATTTTGCGGAACATACTGCAATAGTGAAGGGCGAGATGGATATCGCAGATGTTATTAGCGCCGTTAAACTTGCAAGTTTTGATGCTGCTGAATTAAAGGGTGGGGATAATGAAGAAGCTGAGAAAGAGGCTGCTGAATTTACTTATTATCGTGCATTATTGAAAAAAGCCGGAGTGGCAGCAATTGTTGGTGTACCTCTCTTTATTGGTGGTATGACGGGATTTTTTCCTGAGATTGATGCCGAGAATGGACAACTTACCTGGTTATTACTTGGTTTTATTACTCTTGGTGTTATGTATTACTCCGGTAGACATTTTTTTACCGGTGCCTGGAAATCGTTTCGTGTGCATAACGCTAACATGGATACCCTGATTGCTTTAGGCACAGGATCAGCCTGTCTTTATTCTTTTGTTATTGTTTTATTTCCAGACAGTGTTCCCAGTTTAGCGCGCCATGCTTATTTTGAAGCCGCAGTCATTATTATTGGTTTAATTAATTTTGGCTCTGCTTTGGAAATGAAAGCACGTGGCAAAACCAGTGAAGCGATTAAACGTTTAATTGGCTTGCAGCCAAAAACGGCAAGGGTCTTACGTGACGGAAAAGAAATAGATATCTCAATCAGCGAAGTGGGATTAGATGAAACCTTGCGTGTTCGTCCCGGAGAACGTATAGCCGTAGATGGCGTAATTATCGATGGTCATTCCAGTATTGATGAATCAATGTTAACCGGTGAACCCATGCCGGTTGAAAAAAATATTGGCGATGAAGTTTCAACAGGAACAATAAATACCAGCGGAACATTTTTATTTGTTTCAAAACGTATTGGTAGCGATACGGTGCTGGCACAAATCATTGATATGGTCAGACAAGCACAATCAACAAAACCGGCTATTGGCCGACTGGTTGATAAAGTCGCATCTGTTTTTGTTCCTGCAGTATTAATTTTAAGTGTTATTACCTATTTGGTTTGGTTTAATTTTGCGACTGTTGATGCCGCAAGTTATGCGCTAGTGACAACGATGACGGTTTTGATTATCGCCTGTCCCTGTGCCTTAGGTTTGGCGACACCTATTTCTATAATGGTGGGTGTTGGTAAAGCAGCAGAAATGGGAATACTTATTCGCAATGGTGATGCCTTACAACAAGCGGGAAAGTTGACGACTGTAGTGTTAGATAAAACAGGAACAGTAACGGAAGGAAAGCCAGCGGTCACCGAAGTTATTGTTGCTGAAGGAGTAGATGAAAATATTTTATTAACTGTGGGTGCAAGTATTGAAGCAGGTTCAGAGCATCCCTTAGCTGCTGCAATAGTGGGATATGCAAAAGATAAAAATATTGCATTACTAAAAGCAGAAAAATTTGAAGCAATAACGGGGCAGGGTGTAAGAGGTCTGATTGAAAATCAAACGGTATTGTTTGGTAATGCACTTTTAATGAAAAATAATGATGTTGATATTTCTATAATGGAAACTAAAGCGCAAGATTTATCTCAACAGGGGCGAACCAGTATGTATTTAGCGCTAGCGGGTAAATTACAAGGCATTATTGCGGTGTCCGATCCCATTAAAAAAGATTCAATTGCAGCAATAAAACGTTTACATGATCTTGGTATGAAAGTGGTTATGCTCACTGGCGATAATCAACATACAGCTAACGCAGTTGCAAAACAGGTGGGGGTTGATGAAGTGATTGCAGAAGTTCTTCCGCAAGATAAATCGGCAAAGGTCGTAAGTTTACAAGGCGCAGGAGAACAGGTTGCCATGGTAGGTGATGGCATTAATGATGCACCGGCTTTAGCGCAGGCCAATGTTGGTTTTGCAATTGGTAGCGGTACTGATGTTGCCATTGAAAGTGCAGACATTACGTTAATGCGGGGCAGCTTACATGGTGTGGCAGATGCCGTTGCAATTTCACGTGCGACTTTACGTAACATCAAACAAAATTTATTTGGCGCATTTGTTTATAACACGTTAGGTATTCCGGTTGCGGCAGGAATTCTTTTTCCCTTCTTTGGGATTTTATTAAACCCAATGATTGCGGGTGCAGCAATGGCGATGTCATCAGTCACTGTTGTGAGTAATGCGAATCGGTTACGTTTTTTTAAAACATCGAAGTAATGACATAAGGTAAAATAGCATGATGATCGTAAATTTAATTGGTATCAGCCTTATTGCTTTAATCATTTGGTGGTTCTGGATTAAAAAACCACAGTCATTAAAAGCTTCTTCTAATGTAGTTGAAGTTATTGTTGAAAACGGAGTTTATACTCCTGCGCGTATTGAAGTTAAGTCCGGGCAGACGGTAAAATTATCTTTTATAAGAAAAGATCCTTCGCCGTGTGCAGAAAAAGTAATTTTTGATGAGTTAGATTTGAGTTTTGATTTACCAATAAATAAGCCGGTTCTGGTGAGTATAAAACCTGAACAGGCAGGGGAATATGCATTTACCTGCCAAATGAAAATGTATGTGGGTAGTTTGAATGTAAGCGATTGAATTTCGGTATTTGAGTCATAAATAACAAGGATGATTTTTATTAAAAATAAAACCACGTCCTTAGGGCGTGGAGCAGGTTGGCGGCTTTTGCCTGTAAATAAAGAATGATGTTATTTGTGTATATTTGTTTTGTAGGATGGATCAAGGAATAACGTGACGGATCCATCATTTGTGAGTTCCGTCACGTTGTTCCTTGAACTCACCTACAGAGGATGATGGATCTTATACACCCTTATAGGGTGAGATCAAAACCACGTTCTTAGAACGTGGATTTTTACTTTATACTATTCGTCTTGAAGGATGGAATAACGTATCGCCAGCATCAGACTAATGCCCTTTACAATACTTCTTTGAGGGGTACTATGATTTCTGACCTACATTGATGTAATTGATTTTCGTAGGTTGGGCTGAAGCACGATGCAGAGATAATAGTTTTGCACGAAAATTGTTTAATAAAACAAATTTGAATTAATAAAAAATATAAGGCAGTAAAAATGAATATAGCAGGAAAATTAGCCGGTGCTTTTTTTGGCTACTTGATCAGTGGCGGAAGTATTTGGGGTTTACTCATCGGCGCATATTTCGGACATATTTTTGATCGGGGTTTGTCGCAAGGTAACTTCTCATCTGTATTTAATGCTGTTCGAAACCGTGTAGAAATTCAGCAAATATTTTTTAAAACAGTCTTTTCTTTATTGGGGCATATTGCCAAAGCAGATGGGCATATTAGTAGTGAAGAAATTCAGGCTGCTCGCGCAATCATGCAGCAAATGCGTTTGGATGAGCAGCAATCTAAACGTGCCATTGAATATTTTAATGAAGGTAAACAGGTTGAATTTTACCCGGATCGTTGCATAGAAGAATTCCGCCAGGTATCTCATCACAACCGAGCATTATCACAAATGTTATTGGAGATTTTAATCTTTGGTGCCTTAGCGGATGGCAAGCTGGATATAAATGAAGAGCGCATTTTATTAAATTTAAGTGAAGAAATTGGGTTTTCACAACAAGATTATCAACGTCTCGTGCAAATGGTTATGGGACAACAACATTTTCATCAGTCGGGTTCTGGACAAGCGCATTACACACAACAATCTACAGAATATGCGCTTAAAGAAGCTTATGCAGTATTAGGTGTCTCTGATACTGCCAGTGCCGGAGAAGTCAAAAAAGCCTATCGTCGTCAGATGAATCAACACCATCCAGATAAATTAGTATCTAAAGGCATGCCTGAAGAAATGATAAAAATGGCAACTGAAAAAACACAGGAAATTAAAGCAGCATATGAACTAATTGTGTCGCAAACAAAGAAATAATTTAATGTTTATTTTATTGAGACAGGCTAATAATTGTACGTATAATTAACATATAACTACCTTTATCCCCCATATAGTAGGTTATAAATAAAGTGAGAGCTAACGAAGATTATAGTTATTTACATAAACAAATTCCGGTAATGATGGTGTTATCATTATTTTCAGGCCTGGCTTATATCGCTTTGGGCTGGATTAATGATATTTATATAGCTGCACTTTTTTGGTATTTTGCTGTTGTTTTAATTTCAACACGTGGTTATCTCTTATATAAAAGTTTTGATATAAAAAACATGAGTGAAGCCAGTCTGAAAGGTTGGTACGACAAAACCAGAATATTATTTTATTTTTTCTTTTTAGCCTGGCTTGTTATTTTTCTTATTTATGCACCCGAGTCAGATTCCGGGATGCATTACATTGCTATTTTTACAGAAATAGGTGCATCAACCGTTGCCTCAGCTCTTCTCTTTCCAGATAAAAAACTCTATAAGCCCATTCTTCTCTTTCTCATTACTCCACTTGCAATTTACTTTTTTATGGTGGGTACCTGGTATGGTTATGTTTTAACATTTTTTGCTGTCACCTTTGGCTGGGTATTACTCTATGCAGCAAATGGAAGTAATGCGCTTTTTAGTAAAACAATTTTTCAGGCAACGCATGATTTTTTAACGGGGTTATACAGCCGACAATACTTTGTTGAGTATTTACAAAAGAAAATGAATAACCTGAAACAATCAGGTGAGTTTTCTTACATATTATTAATTGATCTTGATTATTTTAAGACTGTTAATGATTCGTTAGGCCACGATATTGGGGATCGTTTGCTGCAAGAAGTTGTAAAAAGAATACAAAACAATCTGCCTGAAAATGCAATGTTGGCTCGTCTGGGTGGAGATGAGTTTATTATTACAGGAAGTGATTTTAATAATAAAAAAGAATGTAAAAAAAATGCGTTACAATTTTCTGAAGAGTTATTAGGGATATTAAAAGCAACCTATACTATCAATCAACACCACTTATATATTAGTGCGAGTATTGGTGTAAGTTTAATTTCTTCAAATGGAACCAGCGCAGTCGACTTTATAAAAGAAGCTGATATTGCGATGTATGAAGTAAAAGATAAAGGGCGCGATGGCGTTTTCTTTTATGATAAAGAAATATCAGCGCGTGTTGAATATAATTTAAGACTGGAACAGCTACTCCATTTAGCGATAGAAAAAAATGAACTATATCTTGCATATCAACCGCAATTAAATGAAAAACAAAAGGTCATGGGTGTTGAGGTTCTGGCTCGTTGGAAAAGTAAAGAATTGGGAGAGGTTTCTCCTGTTGAATTTATTTCAATTGCAGAAAAAACCGGGTTAATCGTTGAGATAGGCCAGCATATTCTTGAATCCGCTTTTATTACTCTTAAAGAGTGGGGTGAAAAAGGCATCGATATAAAACACATGTCTATTAATATTAGTGTGCGTCAGTTCATGCATCATAATATTATTAAAGATGTTACTGCATTATGTAATAAGTACTATGCAGCAGGTATGAAATCAAAATTAATATTTGAAATTACAGAAAGTATTGTTGCTGAAGGAGACAATATTGTTGAAACCATTAATGAAATTAAAAAGTTGGGCATTCGATTCTCAATAGATGATTTTGGAACAGGCTATAGTTCATTAAGTTATATTAGAAAATTACCCGTTGATGAAATAAAAATTGATCGTCATTTTATCAATGAGCTTTCAAAATATAGTAATGCTGAAGAAATGGTTGATATTATAATTCATATTGCGAATATATTTAATCTTGTTGTTGTTGCGGAAGGTGTTGAGACCAGGGCGCAACAAGACTTTCTTATTGAGCATGACTGTAAAGTTTTTCAGGGGGGGTTATATTCTCAGCCTCTTTCAAAAGATGAATTTGAAAAGTTTTATTTAGAAAACAAATGATCCCTATAATAAAAAAGCCCGCAATGCGGTAATGCAGATCAGTTAAGAAAAATAAATTTAAAGATTCGTTCGCTCGACAATTGCTCCTGCATTGTTCTCGGCAACTGCGTCCTGCGTTGCTCTACCTCCTCCATCCATGGAGTCGTACCTTCAGCCATCCGTGGCTACGTACCTCCTGCGTCCATGTAGTCGTGAGGGAGGGGGAATAAAACCAAATCCTTAACTGAACGGCATTACCGCATTGCGGGCTTTTTTATTGGGTAAGAATTCCCTGACAATGCCGCGCTTAATTTTATCTAGAACATTCTTCCCGCACTAGCAACAATAATAACAATTAAACCAATCGCAGTATTAAGTCCAACCATCTTACGAATAATATTTAAGTTTCTGCCACCTTCAGGCCAGTCTTGTTTTATGACTGCTTCTTTAAGACGTTTGAACGGTGCAAAGTAAACATGTAAATAAATTAGAATCATTACAATGCCCAGGCCATTCATGATGTGTATATATAATGGTGTGCCCGCCATGCTGCCCCATATTCCAAAAATCATCATGTAACCGGTTAGCGGTAAGAAGAGAAGGGCAAGCCAGACAAATGGGAAAAACTTTTTAAATACGCCAACCCAAAGCTGTAAACGTACAGGTGGTTCAAGTTGTTCTGCCGCCACCGGGCGTAAAAACATATAAGCAAAAAACATCCCGCCAACCCAAACCACAGCGGAGAGCAAATGTAATACCAATGAAAAAGAGTTAATAGTCATCCTGTTTTCCTTAATTATTTAATTTTAATTTCTGTGCCCATGGCGTGTTTCATTAGCCAACCGCGTACGCGTTTAATAAGTACTTCATCATGATTATCAAAAAAATGATTTGCACCGGGAATTTCTACCTGGGTGTAGTTTTTATTTCCCGCTTTACGTGCCGCATTTGCTTTTGCTTTTTTACTTTTTAATACGGGAGCTAAATCACTGCCACCAAAAATATCAAGCACAGGTACTTTAATGGTTTTGAGTGATGCCAGGTAGCCTACTTTATCTTTTTTATGCATATTACCCGAGACTCCGATAGCAACAAAAGCACGAACACTTGAATCCGGTTTATTCGCCATATAATAAGCGGCCATAGACGAGCCTAAACTATGGGCAACAACAACAATATTTTTAATACCTTTTGCTTTTAGAAAAGCCACGCCAGCATTAATTCGTGGAGCAACTTCTTTAAACAGTGGAATATAATCTTTGTATTCCGCTTCGTTAGACAAAACGGGTAATTGCAGCGAGAGAGTTGACCAGCCATGTTCAGGTAATTGACTACGGAGTGGACGAACAATTTGATCCCAGTTTGGATGAACGCCACTGCCATGCAATATAATAGCTCCACCAATGGCTTTTTCGGTGGTATTTTCGGTATAAATAGCGAGTACTTTATTCTTGCCGACTTTTAACCATTCAGCATCACCAATCATAATGCTATCGACAATCTGCTCAGCCCAGCGTTTTTCTTTTGCAGTATCAGAGGCGTGACTAATACTAAAAAATAGGCTAAATCCGACAATTAATAAGGTTTTATAATACTGTTGTAGAGTCATACTTATCTCCAGTTAATATATAAATAACCTCAGCTTAGTATAAGAAAATTATACGAATAGAGATTCTCAATCTTTAAAATACCGTCATTCCGGTATGTTTTTAGCCGGAATCCAGTATTTAAACTGCTAGATTCCCGCTAAAGGCATGCGGGAATGACGTGCGGTTTTTATGCGCTGCTCAGGTTAAATAGAGTATATGTCGCTAAAGCTCGCAGCAAAAGGCTGAAATATCCTCATGGATCGGGTAAAGTCTGCGCTTCAAAATATTTACAGGCTCAATTATTTCAAATGTTGAGCAAAACATGAGAAAACAAGAGGCACACAGCATGGCAGATTTCAAAATAGCACCTTCGATATTAGCGGCAGATTTTGCACGTTTAGGCGAAGAAGTAGATAACGTCATTAAATCAGGCGCAGATGTCGTGCATTTTGACGTGATGGATAATCACTATGTACCAAATTTAACCATCGGTCCTTTGGTTTGTGATGCTTTACGCAAGCACGGTGTAACTGCCGATATTGATGTGCATTTAATGGTTAAGCCCGTTGACCGTATTATTCCTGATTTTATTGATGCAGGCGCAAGCTACATCACTTTCCACCCTGAAGGATCTGAGCATATTGATCGTACTTTACAAATGATCCGTGAAGGTGGCTGTAAGTCAGGTTTAGTTTTTAATCCAGCAACTCCTTTATCTATCCTCAAGCATGTTATGGATAAAGTAGATATTATTTTATTGATGTCTGTGAACCCGGGGTTTGGCGGTCAAAGTTTTATACCAGAAACATTGGTTAAATTACGTGAAGCACGCAAGTTGATTGACGAAAGTGGTTATGACATTACATTAGAAATTGATGGTGGCGTAAAAGTCGATAATATTCGTGAAGTAGCAGAAGCCGGTGCAGATATGTTCGTTGCAGGTTCCGCGGTATTCAATGCAAAGAGCGATAGTGATGACAATGTATATGACACTGTTATCAAACAATTCCGTGATGAATTAGCGAAAGTTAAGTAATTAAAGGAAAAAGATTTCAACGCAAAGACGCGGAGGCGCAAAGATTTTTTGTAGGTCGGCTCTTCAGGCCGACGCGGTGTCATTAAGATAATGGTACTTTTTATTAACAGAAAATGTTAATTAAAGAGAAAAACTGTTATTTTAATATGTTCGTCGGCCTGAAGGCACGACCTACAAATCTCTGTGCCTTCGCGCCTTTGCGTTAGATTTAAAAATTATGATTAACAAAAAACCAGAAATGATCCTCATTGATGTAGACGGTACACTAGTTGATAGCGTACCTGATCTCGCTTATTGCGTTGATGAAATGATGAAGCAGTTAGATATGCCTGCTCACGGCGAAGCAAAAGTTCGTGACTGGGTGGGTAATGGTGTTGAGCGTTTAACTCGTCGCGCTTTAATTGGTCAGCTTGACGGTGAGCCGGATGATGCTTTGTTTGAAAAAGCATACCCTATCTTTTTAGCTCTTTATGCTGAGAATACCTGCGTCCGTAGTTGTTTATACCCCGGTGTTAAAGAAGGTATGGAGTATATGAAAGCGGAAGGTTATAAATTGGGTTGCGTAACAAATAAGGACGCTCAGTTTACTTTGCCGATCCTGAAGACCTTAGGCATACATGATGATTTTGAAATCATTATTTGTGGTGATACCTTAGCAAAGAAAAAGCCTGATCCATTGCCTTTATTACATGCCGCAGAAAAGATGGGCGTTAAACCGGAAAATGCCATGATGTTAGGTGATTCAATTAGTGATGTGAAAGCATCGCGTGCGGCAGGTTTTCAGATTACTTGCATGAGTTATGGCTATAATCATGGTGTTGATATTCGTGAAGCGAATCCAGATGCTGTCATTGATTCAATGACTGAATTATCTGATATATTAAGTAATGCAGACACGGCCTAGATGTAATAATTAAAACATAAAAATTGATCTGATAATGAATATTAAATACCAACAAATACAATCTCGATGGCATAGCTCACTGTAGGTGCGAAATTTTGTACATGGATGTACTTATGCCGCGATGACAAGGATGTCATAGAGCGGCCATTCGCGCGTGGTATATGCGTTAAGCTCATAGTAAATATATGCCGCTCTATTTGAAGTTTTAAGTATTTGTTGTTTTTTATTATTAGGCAAAAAGAATGAATCAAGAAGAATTCAACGCGTATATAGCGCAAGGTTATAACCGCATACCTCTAATGCGGGAAGTGCTGGCTGATCTCGATACGCCGTTAAGTACCTTTCTTAAACTGGCTGATGGCCCATATTCCTATTTATTTGAATCTGTTCAGGGCGGTGAGAAATGGGGACGTTACTCCATTATTGGTTTGCCAAGCCGGAAAGTGATTCGTATTTCAGGTTATGAAATTAGTATTTTAATTGATGGTAAAGTTTCTGAAACCTTGACGGTTGAAGACCCATTAAGCTGGATTGAAGAATTTCAACAAGAATATAAAGTACCTGAAATAGAAGGTTTACCAAAATTTAATGGTGGTCTGGTTGGGTACTTTGGTTATGACACCATTCGATATATCGAACCACGTTTAAAAAACTGCCCAAATAAAGATGAACTCGGATTACCCGATATTTTATTAATGGTTTCTGATGAGCTGGTTGTACACGATAACTTAAGTGGCAAGCTTTATATCATCGTACATGCAGATGATAATGGTTTTGATGAAGCGCAAGTACGATTAGACTGGTTAACGAATCAGTTAGATAGCCACATTGTACACCCTGCAAAATCGAAAGCTGTAAAAGTTAGCGAAGATGATTTTATTTCTGGTTTTAATCAAAATGAATTTGAAGCTGCGGTCTTAAAAGCAAAAGAATACATAACAGATGGTGATGCAATGCAAATTGTTTTATCACAACGTTTATCGATTCCTTTTTCGGCAAGACCACTAGATCTTTATCGTGCCTTACGGGGATTAAATCCTTCTCCCTACATGTTTTATTTAGATTTAGGTGATTTCCATGTTGCCGGTTCGTCGCCTGAAATTTTGACCCGCCTGGAAGATGGTGAAGTCACGGTAAGACCGATAGCGGGCACACGACCTCGCGGTAAAACAGCTCGAGAAGATAAATTACTTGAGCTTGAATTATTAGCAGATCCAAAAGAACTTGCAGAACATTTAATGTTGATTGATCTTGGGCGTAATGATGTAGGGCGAATTGCAAAAACAGGCAGCGTGAAATTAACAGAAAATATGTTGATCGAACGTTATTCACACGTCATGCATATTGTTTCTAATGTCACGGGTAAGCTGAAAAAAGGTTTAAGCGCCATGGATGTATTACGCGCAACTTTTCCCGCTGGTACTGTTAGTGGCGCACCTAAAATTCGCGCCATGGAAATTATTGATGAGTTAGAACCTGTCAAACGAGGTGTTTATGCCGGTGCGGTAGGTTATCTTTCATGGCACGGCAATATGGATACTGCCATTGCAATTCGAACAGCCGTAATAAAAGATAAAATGTTACATATACAAGCAGGTGCAGGTATTGTTTATGACTCTGTTCCAAAAAATGAGTGGGATGAAACCATGAACAAAGGACGCGCCGTATTCCGAGCCGTTGCCATGGCAGAAGCCGGACTGGATAAAGTGCATAGATAATTAAGGTCAAAAAACTTCAACGCAAAGACGCAAAGTTCGCAAAGGAATGTGAGATGAAAGAGAATGATGTATCAAAATTAGTGATAGGGGCGGCCATTGATGTACATCGCACAATGGGACCAGGCTTATTGGAATCTGTATATCAGGAGTGTTTGAAGCATGAGTTAGGAATAAGAAATATAACTTATGAGTCAGAAGTGCAGATAAAAGCAGAATATAAAGGATTGATGTTTGATAGTGCCTATAGAATGGATCTTGTGGTCAGTGATACCGTAGTGCTTGAATTAAAAGTTGTAGAGCATTTGCTACCGGTTCATGAAGCACAGTTGTTGTCTTATTTAAGGTTAACAGGAAAGAAACTTGGTTTATTAATTAATTTTAATACTCCTATCTTAAAATCAGGAATTAAACGTGTAGTAAATGGATTATGAAATTTAAACTTTGCGTTCTCTGCGTCTTTGCGCCTTTGCGTTGGATTTTTTTATGTTATTAATGATCGACAATTATGATTCCTTTACTTATAACCTTGTTCAATATTTTGGTGAGCTTAAGGTTGATGTACAGGTATATCGTAATGATGAAATTACAATACAAGATATTGAACGATTGAAGCCGAAATATTTGGTTATTTCCCCCGGTCCTTGTACACCAAACCAGGCTGGTATTTCATTGGACGCAATACGACACTTTGCAGGAAAAATTCCAATTCTTGGTGTTTGTTTAGGGCATCAAAGTATAGGGCAGGCATTTGGTGGCAAAATTATTCATGCAAAAGAAATTATGCACGGAAAAGTGTCACAAATTTTTCATAAAGGTGAAGGTATTTTTAAACATCTTTATAGTCCATTAGAAGCGACACGTTATCATTCTTTGGTTATTGATGTAAAAACGTTACCAGGCTATTTAGAAGTAACAGCCTGGACTGAAACAGAAGGTGGCACCATTGATGAAATTATGGGTGTGCGACACAAAACGTATCCAATACAAGGTATACAGTTTCATCCCGAATCAATATTAACTCAACATGGTCACGCCATGCTAAAAAACTTTTTAGACTCAGCTAAGTGAAATCAAAAGATTTCAACGCAGAGAACGCTAAGACGCCAAGAACGCAAAGGAAAATAATTTAAGGAGCTGTTGAAGTAGCTCGGTCTTTAGGCCGATAAAACATAACTGCGAAGTTATAAGTTGGCTCTAGAGGTAAATCGAAAAACATTTTTAACTCTGCGTTCTTGGCGTCTTAGCGCCTTTGCGTTAGATTTTTAAGGAGTAAAACGTGGACATGCAAGCAGCAATTAAAACAGTATTAGCACGTAAAGATTTAAGTGCTGATGAAATGAATAACGTCATGCGTATTATTATGACCGGTGAAGCAACCCCCGCACAAATTGGTGCTTTTCTGGTTGGTTTACGTATGAAAGGTGAAACGGTTGATGAAATCGCATCTGCTGCCAAAGTGATGCGTGAGTTGGCTACCGGTGTAAAAGTTAGCGGCGATCATGTTGTTGATATTGTTGGAACCGGTGGTGATGGGACTAGTACATTTAACATCTCTACGGCATGCACGTTTGTTGTTGCAGCTGCCGGAGGTACCGTTGCCAAACATGGTAATCGTTCAGTATCGAGTAAATCAGGCAGTGCCGATTTGTTAGAGGCCGCAGGTGTAAAGCTTGATTTAAATGCCGAACAAGTTGCCAGGTGTATCAATGAAGTGGGTGTCGGTTTTATGTTTGCGCCTATGCATCATAGCGCCATGAAACATGCGATTGGTCCACGAAAAGAAATGGCAGTAAGAACAATTTTCAACGTACTTGGTCCATTAACTAATCCCGCCGGCGCGCCCAATCAATTATTAGGTGTGTTTGAAGATGCATTAGTAGAACCACTTGCTGAGGTATTAAATAAGTTAGGCAGCAACCATGTCATGGTTGTACATTCAGAAGACGGTATGGATGAAATTAGTATCGGCGCAGCAACAAAAATATCTGAGTTAAAAGATGGTAAAGTTACAAGCTATACTATTACACCAGAAGAGTTTGGTTTTAAGAATACTAATATTTCTGCGTTAGCAGTTAATAGTGCGGAAGAGTCATTAGCCGTTATTAAAAAAGTATTGGATAACGAAGCCGGCCCTGCAAAAGATATTGTGACGTTTAATTCCGGTGCAGCAATTTATGTTGCTGGTTTAGCTGATACACTTAAAGCCGGTATAGAGAAAGCAAAAGAAGTGATTGCTTCTGGAGCGGCTAGATCTAAATTAGATGAGTTAGTTAAATTATCAAATAATATTTAAATCCCTGTCATTGCGAGCAAAGCGTGGCAATCTCCAGCTACGGAGTTCTTGTTATGAGATTGCCGCAGTCACTTTGTTCCTTCGCAATGACGGAGGGTTTAAAGGAAATACAAATGAACAATACCCCGGACATTTTAAAAAAAATCATTAAACGTAAACTTGAAGAAGTAGAAGAACATCGTGCTTTAGTTTCGTTAGCCGATATAAAACAAAAAGTTGAAAGAGCACGATTAGCTCTCCCTTTGCGTAGCTTTGTTTATGCACTACAAAGAAAAATTCAAGCTGGCCAACCAGCCGTAATAGCTGAAATAAAAAAAGCATCACCAAGTAAAGGTGTTATGCGTGAAAATTTTATACCTGCTGATATTGCGGTATCTTATGAGAAGGGTGGAGCCGCATGTTTGTCAGTGCTAACAGACGTTGATTTTTTCCAGGGTAGTGATGCTTATTTACAGCAGGCCCGAGAGGTTTGTGCTTTGCCTGTATTACGTAAAGAATTTATTATAGATCCTTACCAGGTTTATGAAGCTCGCAGTATGGGAGCAGACTGTATTTTATTAATTGTTGCATGTTTAACTGACGAAAAATTAAGTGAGTTATGTACTTTAGCGATTG
>JAGLTQ010000161.1 GCA_023135195.1 Gammaproteobacteria bacterium
ACGCCTGAAGGAATAACTTCAGCATATTCGTTGATTAAGTTTTTATTGATTTTCTTACCACGGATAGTGTTTGCACAAATTGTGAACTTAACACCACGGTTAGCTAAACCAGCGATTGTATCGCTAAAGTTATATACTTTGCCGGTTTTTTTGCTCTTCTTACCCATTGCACCATCAACCATTGCGAAAGCACCTGAGCTGTGAGTAACAACGATTAATTCGATGTTCTTATCGCCAACTGCATTCAAGTGATTTTTTACATTACGTAAAGCACCTGTCGCTGTGTGAATGTTATTGATGTGATAAACAACTTTTGATTTTAAGTAACCATTTTTTGCTTTGCCATTTTTAGCTGGACCAGCTGCGAATGCAGATGTTGCTACCAAGCTCAATAATGCTGCTGCTACGACTATACCTTTTTTCATTGCGGACTCCTCCTGATGTTATATATACCCTTCACTTGCGGAAGGCTTCGTATTACTAGAAATATTATCCTCACTTATTATCTATATAACGATAATACTTTTTCATAATTTATTTTATAACTATAAGACCATATCAATCTCGTGCAACTAATTTTCTTTTAGTAGTGCAATTTGCAGTAATATAAAATCTATAAAATGCATTTCACCTACGTTTTTTCTTCAATAGTATCTTCGTTGATATCATAACGACGAAGTTTTCGCCACAATGTCGTTTTATCAATTCCTAGAGTTTCTGCTGCTTTTGTTTTCTTACCTTTGAAGCAGCGCAAAACATGGTTTATATACTCTTCTTCCAATTTTTCCAGTGAAAGAAATTTATCGTCGGAAAAATTTATCAGGGAATTACTTCCATCATCATTATCAAAACCTTCGACACCTTTCCAGTGAAGAATTTTATCTTCAGAAAGTATCACTTCACGTTCAATAATATTTCTTAGTTCACGAACATTTCCATCCCATTTTGCATCGCACAATAACTTAACTGAGGTATCATCATAGCCTTTAATATCACGGTTATAGACTTCTGCAAACTCTTGTACAAATTGTTCAAGCAAAGCGGGGATGTCTTCTCTACGCTCACTTAAGGAAGGTACATAGATATTAACAACGTTTAAACGATGATAAAAATCAGCACGTAACTCTCCGTTGTCTATTGCTTTTTCTAAATTACGATTGCTCGCAGCAATAATACGAACATCTATATTTATTTCATCTGAACTACCAAGACGTTTAATTGTATTGGTCTCTATTGTTCGCATAAGTTTAATTTGCATGGCATCGGATATATTGCATATCTCATCCAAAAATAATGTGCCGCCACTTGCTTTTTCAAGCAAGCCCTGCTGCCGTTGTTCCGCACCTGAAAAAGCATTTTGCTCGTGCCCGAACAACTCACTTTCCAACAAGTTTTCATTTAACGCACCGCAGTCGACCGTAACAAAGGGGGATTCTTTTCGTGAGCTATAGTCATGCAATGCTCTCGCAACAAGTTCTTTTCCTGTTCCTGATTCTCCGGTAATAATGACATTGCAATTCACATCAGTTACTTTTTCAATTGTATTAAATAATGTACGCATTACAGGTGTGTCACCAATCATATTAAAACGGTTGTGTTTTTGACCTAAGCGGCGTTTTAATAATTTATTTTCATTTTTTAACTGCACCCCTTTCATGGTGCGATCTAACATAAGCTTTAGCTCAGAAAAATCAAAAGGTTTTTTAATAAAGTCAGTGGCTCCACGTTTCATTGCTTCTACGGCATTCTCTACTGACGAATACCCGGTCATGACAAGCACAGGAACACTTTCATCTATTGCGCGTAATTCCGATAAAAGTTCAAAGCCATTCATTCCAGGCATTCTAAGATCAGTTATAACGATATCCGAACCTGATTTTTTAAAGGCATTTAAACAATCTTGTCCATTTTGATACACTGAACAAGCAAATTTTGCATTGTCACAATTTCGTTTCATTACTCGACCTGTAACCAGGTCATCATCTACGAACATGATTTTTGTTTGCTTATCCGACATTTTCTGACTCCAGGAAATCTATTTCTTTTTTCTCAACTTCACCCTTAACAGGTAACGTAATACTCACCTTAACACCCGCTTTTTCCATATTTTCTATTGATATACTTCCACCGTGGTGTTTAATAATTCCATAACTCACGGATAGACCCAATCCTGTTCCCTCACCTTCTGATTTAGTGGTAAAGAAAGGATCAAATATTTTAGTAAAATCATTGACATCTATACCTGTTCCCTGATCAATGATTTCTATTACTAATTTTTTATTTTTTTCTTTTGCGTTAATTATTATTTCTGCTTTTTCAGTTGAAGCCTGCACAGCATTTAGGAGTACATTGACCAACACTTGCTGCAACATACCTGCATCGCCTTCCATCATTAAATCTTTTTCTATATTTATGATTAAGTTAATCCCCGATGATTCAATACGGTGATGTAATAGATCTAATGTTTCTTCAATAAGTTCCGTAAGATTAAAGGGTACATAGCTGGGTTCATTTTCTCTGGCGAAATTTAAAATACCCTGAATAATGCGAGCACAACGCAACCCTTCTTTTCTTAAAAGAAGAAGATCATTTTTGGCCTCATCGTGCTCACGGCCTAAAGATTCTTCAATTAATGTTGCCAGTGACATAATATTCATTAGCGGGTTATTTATTTCATGGCCTATACCCGCCGCCATTTGTCCGAGTGCTGCGAGACGTTCGGATTGACACGCTGAGCGAACCGCTTTTTCTTTTTCTCTTTCTGTTTTCTCCAGCGTCGTTGTTAAATAATTAAATGCTTTACCTGCTAAACCTACCTCATCATTAACCGGGCCTTGATAACGTACACCGCGCTCACCATCGGCAAATTTATGAATAATTCCAGCTAAACGATGTACAGGTTTCGTTAATCGACCGGACGCCCATACTGCGAGAAGTAAACTTACAAAAACCAGCCCCCCCACTAATAACCAGATTGATCGACGCATATTGTTTATAGATTCAAAAATCTTTTCACTGGATGCTTCGATAACCAATAACCATTTAGTATTTCTATTTTCAAAAGGAGAAATTGATTTATAAAAAAACATGCGTCCATCAGCTGGAGTAGTAAAACCAAAAGATTGTGAAGACTTCATTCGCCTCCATTCTTCTGTTGTTACTTCATTAGAAAACCTGAAGTCAGTATTTAATTGGTTGGCAAAACGTTTTTTGTTATCAGAATGGTATAGATAAATACCATTACGAAGTTTGTTGTCATTTATTTCTACGATATAACTACTCGTTGGATAACCACTCATTGTTAATTTCACGGCTGAATCTAAACGCGTTCCCCACATATTTACCACGAGAATACCTTGCAGCTGATCAAGTTCATCTCGAACAGGAACAGAGTATCGAACCATGGAAGGACAAAAATCAGCTCCAAAGTTAACCTGACCAAGCTCAAAGTCTGAAATGACGACTTTACCTTCACTCGCAGTTCTAAGTGCTTCTTTAAAGAAACGCTTGGATGACTGATCGGCAACATATGAACGCTGGTTCACAGGATCAAACTTTTTCGCTTCCATTGGCTTACCTTCTTTAACTTTTACCAAAGACTTACCGGTTTTATCAAAGAAGCGCAGCGCCTGAATGCTTGGCACAGAATGCTGATAGTTTAAAAAGAAGTGTTCAAGATTGTTGGCATATTTGCTGTACACATCGGCTTTCTTAGGCACAACACTGTTGGCAAAATGTTTTACCGCAGGCACACGAGACAGTCCGTTTGCAATAGATTTTTGGTTATTAAGAATTAACTTGAGTTCACCCGCCATCTTATCGAGTGAGGCATTAAGCTCCTGCTCGGTACGTGACTGGACTTCCTGTTCCATTCGCTCAACAACACCAAACTGCAAGATCAGTAAGGGTACTGTCGTCAATAAGGAGATAGCGATGAAAAATTTATGTCTCAGCTGCATTGGTAAAACCAAAATAATTGCAAGATGCAAACAATTTTAGTTTAGCTTTATCAATAAGACAATTATTGGACCTATATTAGAGCTTGTATATATGTGCACTTTGTTTCATTTTGCACTGTTTTAGATGTGATTTTGATATGGGGTCGGAGTCAAGTTACATTGATTTTTTGCCACGGAAAGACACGGATTTACACGGATAAGATCAAAAAACTTAGTTTTGCTTTTGG
>JAGLTQ010000162.1 GCA_023135195.1 Gammaproteobacteria bacterium
GCAGAGGTATTGTCAGACATGATGTATTTCCAAATTTAGTATTAATATTCAATATTGGCCACAAAGGACACGAAGAACACCAAGAAAAACCTTTAAGTTAATTCCACCTAAACAGTGCAGTTAACAATCTTTCCATTGTTTTTACTTTATCTCTTTGTGTCCTTTGTGTTCTTCGTGGCTAAGTTTTTTTGACTTAGATGTATCTAGATATCTGCTAAGTCGCCTTTGTCTTCTAACCATTTACGTCGATCAGGTGCGCGCTTTTTCGAGAGCAACATATCAACCATTTCATTCGTTTGCTTTTCATTACCCATGGTTAAGCGTGCTAAACGTCGTGTATCTGGATCCATGGTTGATTCACGTAGCTGCAAAGGATTCATTTCACCCAAGCCTTTAAAACGCATAACGTTGATCTTGCCTTTAATTTTTTCGGCAGCAATGCGATCTAAAATACCTTTTTGTTCCGCTTCATCTGTAGCGTAAAAAACTTGCTTACCGACATCAATACGAAACAATGGAGGTAGTGCCGCATAAATATAACCCGCTTCAACTAAAGGTTTGTAATGCTTAAGGAACATGGCAATTAATAATGTTGCGATGTGTAAACCATCGGAATCGGCATCGGCAAGGATAATAACTTTCTTATAACGTAACTTCTTTATGTTATCCGAGCCAGGATCAACACCAATGGCAATTGAAATATTATGCACTTCTTGTGAACTTAAAACTTCAGTAGACTCTACTTCCCACGTGTTTAAAATTTTACCACGTAAAGGCATGATGGCCTGGAAAACACGATCACGTGCTTGCTTGGCTGAACCACCCGCCGAGTCTCCTTCCACTAAAAACAATTCACCGACATCAGGATCTTGTGAAGAACAATCCGATAACTTACCGGGTAAAGCGGGGCCTGAGGTAATTTTCTTACGAATAACTTTACGACCTGCACGCATCCTATTTTGTGCATTATTAATCGCAAGCTCAGCAATTTCTTCTGCTTGTTCAACATTTTGACTTAGCCAAAGTGTGAAAGCATCTTTAACAATACCTGAAACAAAGGCACTGCATTCTCGTGATGATAAACGTTCTTTTGTTTGCCCTGAGAATTGTGGATCTAATAATTTAACCGAAAGGATGTAACTGACTTTATCCCAAACATCTTCAGGTGATAACTTCACACCGCGTGGAATAAGGTTACGGAATTCACAAAATTCACGCATCGCTTCAGTTAAGCCGGTACGTAAACCATTTACATGCGTACCACCTAGAGAGGTAGGAATTAAATTAACATAACTCTCAGTAATTGATTTTGGATCTTCAGGTACCCATACCAGCGCCCAATCAACGGACTCTGAATTACCTGACATTTCACCAATAAAAGGAGGACGAGGTATCGACTCCGTTTTCTTACCCAACTCATCCATTAAGTAAGCTTGCAGGCCTTCTTCAAAATACCAGCTTTCAGTATTCTTTTTGGTTTTCTCATCAATAAAGCTTACATGCAGCCCAGTGCATAAAACCGCCTTGGCACGTAGTACATGTTTTAAATCATTAACGGAGAATTTTTCTGAATCAAAAAACGTTTTATCTGGCCAAAAGCGGATCCGCGTACCTACTTCACCTTTTTTAACTTTACCGGTGACTTTAAGCTTGGTTTTACGATCACCGTTGGCAAAGGACATGTAGTGTTCCTGGCCGTCACGCTTAATCCACACTTCAACTTTTGTAGACAATGCATTTACAACAGAAATACCGACACCGTGTAAACCACCCGAGAACTCGTAGTTTTTATTCGAGAATTTACCACCGGCATGTAGCTTAGTCATAATGACCTCTACACCAGGGAGTTTTTGCTGTGGATGGATATCTACCGGCATACCACGGCCATCATCGGTCACTTCTACCGAGCCATCTTTGTACAGGGTGACAATAAGCGTCGTTGCGTAACCCGCTATCGCTTCATCGACACTATTATCAATAACTTCCTGGGCAAGGTGGTTAGGACGCTCAGTCTCGGTGTACATTCCGGGACGTTTACGGACGGGTTCAAGACCGGTTAATACTTCAATAGCATCAGAATTATAAGAACTGGACATATTTTAATCAGTTATTTTCGTTTGTTATGGATGACAGAATTCAATTTAGGGCTGATTGTACCCGAAAGTAATCGGGCTTCGTCAAGTGTTAAATAAAGGAAAGGGAATTAAAATGTGCCAATGTTGCTCATTTAACCAACACTGGCCTGGTTTTTAGAAAAGTTTAAATTTTAAAATGTGCAACCTGACTTTCCAGATTTACGGCCAAATTTGCCATTTCCTGACTCGCCGTTGATAGCTGATCAGCACCGCCAGCGGAATCATCTGCAACCTGACTAATGTTGACTATATTTTTATTTATTTCTTCAACCACCTCACCTTGCTGACGTGAAGCTTCGGCAATATGAGCATTCATTTCATTAATTTGTGCAATTGCTGAAGAAATTTCACTAAGTGACTCTTCAGCCTGAGATGCCTGCTCTACCGTTTGTTGGGCCTGTTCTTGTCCTGATTGCATCGCGGTTACCGCATCACGAGAGCCTTTCTGCAAGCGTTCAATCATTTGCCGAATTTCCTGAGTCGATTCCTGAGTACGACTTGCTAAACTACGCACCTCATCGGCTACGACTGCGAAACCACGGCCTTGTTCTCCTGCACGCGCCGCTTCAATTGCTGCATTCAATGCCAGTAGGTTTGTTTGCTCTGCAATACCACGAATAACTTCTAAAACCGAACCTATGCTTTCACTGTCTTTTTCAAGCTGAGCGATGACCGTTGCCGCGGTTTCTACCTCTGTCGCAAGAGTTCTAATAGATGACACCGTTGAACTTACAATCTGTTTACCTTTTTCAGCCTGGCTATCTGCCTGGCTAGCTCCCGATGCCGCTGTTTCAGCATTGCTCGCGACTTCATGTACAGTGCTGCTCATTTCATTAATCGCGGTAGCAACCAAAGCTGTTTCACTTTGCTGACGCTGAACCCCTGTTCGGGTTTCACCTGTAATCATCGACATTTCTTCGGCAGCTGCAGAAAGTTGTGAGGTTGAAGCAGTAACTTCCCGAATTACATCCTGCATTTTTGTAATAAAACCATTAAACGACAAGGCAAGTTGGCCAATCTCATCCGTGCCACTGACCTCTAAGCGACGAGTTAAATCCCCCTCACCTTCAGAGATATCTTTCATTGCAGTAACAGCCGTATTTAATGGGCATGTAATCATAAAACTAACCGCCCACGCCAGACTCAATCCTAAGGCCAGCCCTACAAATAACATCGTATAAACAAAAACTTTTGTGCCACTGACAAAGCTTAATAAACTTTGGCTTTCTGATTCTATTAACGTACGTTGCTTATCAACCAGAATATTTAAGTTACGTTTAATTTTAGCTAAAACTAACGCCACTTTTGTTTTAACTAAATAAATATCAGTACGATATTTGTCGCTCAGTTGTATTGCTGTAAATTTTTTAAAATGTGTATCGTAAAGTACTCGTAATTCTTTAATTCGTTCAATTGCATCTGTTTGTTCAAACGTATAATCATCTTCATACTTGGCTAGTTTTTTAAGAATTTCACCACTTAATTCAAACCTTAATTGGTATTCATCAATAGATGCCTGGTTACGAAAAGCAAGAAAACGACGAACACTTGCCATAGTATTAGCCCAAACATATCGGAGTTCACCAAGGTTCATTAAAATAATCTTTCTTACTTTTGAACGCTCAGATCCTTCTTCTGAAATCCATGCTTCATTTAATTTTTGTAAAATTTCCTGAGCAAGGGGATTCAAATTATCAGCGGAAAACTTCATTCCAGGTTCATTTTTTAAGGGGGTTTTTGATAGTTCTAACATCGTGCTTTTAAATGCCACAAAGCTATCGATATCTTTTTTGATATCACGAACTAATTCTTGTGTTTGCAGATCATTAACATCAACCAATGAAATTAAACGTTGTATCACTGTATCAACTTTTTGTATGCCTTCTTCATATGTTTGCCAAAATGACGGTTCTTTGGTCAATAGGTAATAACCTAATGCACCCGAGGCTTCATTTAAGGTGCTGGTCAAATCATTAGAAGCAAGCATCATCGGTTGAATACGATTAACAACATTATCAACACTGCTTTCTGTTTTAGATAAACTGAGTGCAGAAGTCATCGCGACAAAAGCTAAAACAAGCAGGATGATGCCAAAGCCACCCCAAATTTTATTTTTGATGGAGATATTGTTTAGCTTAAACACACTTAAAATACTCACGAGTGAAGACATGATTTATTCTCTTTTTAGTTATAACTATATGAAGTCCTGATATAAAGGTTAGCGGACTAATTGAGGTATACCTTTAAGAAATTAGACAAGTATTTAGAGAGGGAAGATTAATCAGTGTAATATACACATATAATTAAAGCGTAATTTAGCTAAAGCGTTAAAAAGGACAGCTCTTTGAATCAAAAAAAAAACCTTATATTATTCAATATAAGGTTTTTAAAATATCATAATTTGCTGTGTATAAGGTATTAATCAAAAATGATACCTAATCGCTGTCCAACTTCCTCATAGGCTTCAACAACACCGCCTAATCCTTGCCTGAAACGGTCTTTATCCAGTTTTTCACGTGTCTCTACATCCCATAAACGACAACCATCTGGACTAAATTCATCACCAAGCAGTAATTCACCTTTGAAACGGCCAAACTCCAGCTTGTAATCTACTAACAACATACCCGCGTCAGCAAACAATTTTTTCAGAACATCGTTAACCTGGAAAGTCAGCTTTTTCATTTCATCAATATCTTCATCCGTCGCCCAACCAAAAGAACGAATATGATATTCATTGATCATTGGATCATGCAACGAATCATTTTTTAAGAAAAATTCAAAAGTAGGAGGGTTTAAATCAATACCTTCTTCAACCCCTAAACGCTTGCATAAGCTACCTGCCGCAATATTTCGCACCACACACTCAATCGGTAACATGTCTAATTTTCTCACCAACGCTTCTTCGTCAGAAAGTAGTTTAACGTGATGAGTTTTAATACCGGCTTCTTCAAGCTTATCCATAATGAAAGCAGTGAACTTATTATTAACCATACCTTTACGATCAAGCTGTTCGATTTTTTCACCATCGAAAGCAGAAGTATCATTTCTGAACTCAATAATTAGATAATCATCATCATCCGTAAAGTAAACGGATTTTGCTTTACCTCGACAAAGTTCTGCTTTTTTTTCCATGATGAAATAAACCTTTTTAATAATATATATAAATCTTCAAACAGCTAGCGAGAAGCTAAAGAACAAGGCAAAAAATCATGAAAAAGCGGAGCTTACAATAAGTAAGTGAGCATTTTGAATGATTTTTTTGTCATGCCCCTCAATAAAATATTATAGAGGGTAAACGCCGTTATTTTGCTTCTCGCTAGTTGTTGTGCTTCAAAACACGCCAGTCTAGGCCCTCGTCTTGCGACGCTACATCAATCCATGACGCATCCATATCCAGCGCTTCACTCATTTTATTTCGTGCAAGTGCTACCGTATTATTTTTATCACTAATATGTGAAGCAACTAAATATTGCAGCTTTGAAACATCTATGCTGTTTAATAAATCTTTTGCTTGTTGATTATTTAAGTGACCATAATTGCCACCCACTCGATGTTTCAATGATGGTGGATAAGAGCCATTAGCCAGCATACCTTCATCATGGTTAGCTTCAAGAATAAAAGCATCACAGGCCGAATATTGCTCCTGAATATACGGCGTAATAGAACCCGCATCTGTTAGTACACCAAGACGCCAGTCGCCATCACTAAAAATAAACTGACAAGGTTCTTTGGCATCATGCGGTACTGGAACAGGTTGAATTTGAATCGAGTCAATTTCAAATTTCTGATGTATATCGATGCAATTCCAGTGTTCTAATCCTTCAAGTTTAGCTGCTTTCGCAGTACCTCGACTTGACCAAACAGGTATACCATATTTTTTTGCCAGACTTGCCACACCACGAACATGGTCACCATGCTCATGCGTTACCAATATAGCGGTAATTTGCTGCATTTCACGTGAGAGGCCCTGTAAACGACGTTCTGCTTCACGCATAGAGAATCCGCAATCAACTAATATCGCAGTACCATCCGCTTCTATTAAAGTACTGTTTCCACGACTGCCGCTGCCAAGTGATGCAAATTGCAAGTTACCTGATCCTCACCTTAAAACGGTCTTAATCTAAATAAGACTTAAGTTCTATTAATAACTGGTTAACGAAACGAATATCCGCTTTTGCACCTGTTGTTTCATAAAGACTGATAATTGTCGACTCTTTTTCAGCACTTACACTTAACAAATAACGTTCTTTAAGTTTAACATTTTCACTTGAAAATAAACCTGCAAGCCAGCCTTTCTCTTCTTTTACTTTGTCACGGAAATCATCCGTTATACGTATATAATAAAGTCCACCAGAACGGTTACGATCATCAACAAGTAACCCAATACGATCTAACGCAATACCCACCCGACGCCAGGTACGCGCGAAGCCTTCGCCAACGTGTAACATTTTTGTTTCATCTTTTTCGATAATACGGGTACGATCTTTGGCTTTAATTTTTTCAACTAATTTAATTGCATCTGCTTTACTCATGTCCCGGAAAATAAGAAAACGCTGGTACATTTCAGCTTCAAGTTCAGGATCCGATGGTCTTAATTCCCACCACAATTTAAATGCTAACCCTGTAGTATCATCAGATGCACGTTCTTTTAAACCCTGGTGGGTAATGAACACCCGCGTTACATTTGGATTATTGGTTTTCTCTAATCGAGCGCGATATCTATCTCTTAAACCCGAAGAAAACATCCGGTTTAATATTTTTGAAAACCAGTTAGTAGGAAGCTCAAGCCTATTTTCCAACCAATTAGTTTCCATTATACCCAGACTTTTATCTTCACGTTTTAACTCAAAACCAACTTGAATAAAAAACTCTCGAAGTTGCGGCCATAACTTTTCAGCAGTTGTATTTATTTCTAACCACTGATCAGCTCCATCACGAATAACTTTGACATCTTTAGGATTCGCAGGAATAACTTTATCGCTCTTATATGCAGTATTATTGTAAACTGAATACGTTGTTCCTCTGACAGCAATATTAGGTAAAGCAAGGCTATCAGATGCATGAGGTTGCGAAAGATCAGGCGGCACTTCAAGTTCAGAACGATCTATTTCTTTTTTCTCTAAACTGTAAACACCTTTCCATCCGGGCGTGCTTGAACAAGCGATTAAATTCATTAACAAACCAACAACTACAACAACACGTAACATACAATTTCTCACTTCAAATTCAAGATAGTACTTTCGCCTGGCGCATCGCCTGACGAAGAGTTTCGTGATATGGCTCAGAAAAGACCGTTAACGGTAAACGAATTCCTGCCGGGATAATTCCCATTTCACATAAAGCCCATTTCACTGGTATTGGGTTCGCTTCAAGAAAAAGGTTCTCATGCAAGCCCATTAAATTTTTATTTATTGAGGCTGCTTTCTCAGATTCACCGTTTAATGCAGCGGTACACATTTCATGCATTTCAGCGGGAGCAATATTGGCGGTTACGGATATATCACCTTTTGCACCGGATAAAATGGCTTCCATCGCAGTGGCGTCATCTCCACTATAAACATCAAAATCGTCACCACAACGAGAAATAATATCGGTAATACGCGAGATATCCCCCGTTGCTTCTTTAACACCCACGATATTTGATATTTTCGCTAAGCGTTCAATTGTTTCAGGCAACATGTCCACAGCAGTACGACCCGGCACGTTATAAAGAATCTGAGGAATATCAACGGCTTCGGCAATGGCTTTATGATGTAAATAAAGCCCTTCCTGAGTGGGTTTGTTGTAATACGGTGTGACTAACAAACAGGCATCCGCACCTGCATCTTTTGCACAGGTCGTCAGTGTAATCGCCTCAGTAGTTGAATTAGCGCCGGTACCGGCAATGACTGGCACACGTCCAGCGGCAAGTTCAACAATACGTTTTACCAGGGTACAGTGCTCATGCTCATTTAAAGTAGCTGATTCGCCTGTCGTTCCCACCGCGATAATGGCATCAGTGCCATTTTTCACATGAAATTCAATGAGTTGCACTAAAGCATCATCATCTACACTGCCATCCGATTGCATTGGAGTAACCAAAGCAACCATACTTCCTTGAAACATGTCGTTCCCCGTAAATATCGGAAAAAAAGAGACGCAAATGGTACTTGCCACAAGCTATGTAAACAAGTTTCCTGACTAAAATAGATGCTTTTAAGTAACAATTTCACTTAGATGGGTATAAATAACCCCATTTCGACAGAGAAACCGGTTCGGAGTATGTTGTCTGACTAGAATAATTACTTTTGACGGAATTGAAAATGAGCCAACAAGACAATGACAAGCAAGAGCTTGGAACAAGAGAGTTACGTATCAACCCCATTATTCCCACCGAATCTGTACTTATTGCCACTGCACGCTCGATGCGACCGCAAAAAGCCGAAGATGCCGCGCCACGTGATACTCGACATCATGTGGAGCGCTGTCCCTTCTGTCTGGGCAATGAGGATAAAACACCACCTGAAATAACACGTATAGCTAAAGAAGGAGGTGAAGAAGGTGAGTGGGCAATACGTATCGTGGAAAATCTCTATCCTGTTTTGGGTGATGATCGACAAAATCCCGATATGGTATTCGGCTTACAACAAGCCATTAATGGTTATGGTCGCCATGAAGTTATTGTTGACCATTCCCAGCACGGTATTGCAATTCATGAAATGAGCCAATCGCATTTATCGCTTCTATTTCAGACATATCAAAAACGTATGAAAGAACTTTATGAAAGTGACGAGCGTTTAAAGTATGTTCTGATATTTAAAAATTTTGGCCCCGCTGCAGGTGCCAGTATGGCGCACACGCATAGTCAAATTATTGCAACGCCAGTAATTCCTCAAAATGTACAGGATGAAGTTACATACAGTAAAAAATATTACGAAAAGCATCATCACTGTATTTTCTGTACCCTGGTTGATGAAGCATTAACTTATGAAGCCACAATTTATGATCGTGACTCCGGTGAAGTGGTAAGAAAAATTAATGTGGGACAATATGTCGTTGAACGCGGCAAACATTTTATTGCTATAAAACCTTTTGCCAGCCGTTATGAATGGGAAGTGCATATTTTACCCCTGGTGCACAAAAGTGATTTTATTAAGGCCACAGAAGAAGAGCTGGATGATTTCGCGCTTGTATTAAAACGTACCATGCAACGACTTGATGCCGTCATTGGAGGTGCACAATATAATTATTTCTTACATACCATCCCCTTGGACGAGCAATACGATAACTGCAAAAATAGTTTTCACTGGCATTTGGAAATCTGTCCACGAACCAGTATTCCTTCCGGTTTTGAATTAGGCTCAGGTTTATTTGTGAATACGGTGAGTCCTGAAGAGGCCGCGGCCCAATTAAGTGCCGTTGTACTCGATGAAGAGTGATAACTCGACTATAGTTTAAGAGCTTTGGCCACCAAGAACACGAAGAAAACCAAGTTTAAAAAGAAAAACTGCAAAACAGACCATAATATTTTTATATTTTAGCTGTTTCGTATTAACTTTTTTCTTGGTGTTCTTCGTGTCCTTGGTGGCCAAGACAGTTTTTGAAATTTATCATAGGCAATTAAAATGACCATTGAAGTTGGTAAAAAGGTTCCTGCTTTCAAACTCCCTGCCACAGGAGAGCAAACTATTTCACTTTCAAGTTTAAAAGGACAAAATATCGTTCTGTATTTTTACCCCAGGGATAACACCCCCGGTTGTACCACTGAAGGCCAAAATTTTCGAGACAGTATTACTAAGTTCAAAAGACAAAACTGTATTATCTTAGGCGTGTCTCGTGACACCCTTAAGAAACACGAAAACTTTAAAGCCAAACAAAACTTTCCTTTTGATTTACTTGCCGATACAGAAGAAGAACTGTGTAATTTATTTGATGTCATAAAATTGAAAAACATGTACGGCAAAAAACACCTGGGTATTGAACGCAGCACCTTTCTGATTAACGACAAAGGCGTATTAAAACAGGAATGGCGTAAAGTAAAAGTCAAAGATCACGTTGAAGAAGTCCTGACAGCTGTTAAGGCTCTTAATAAAGGAAACCTGTAATAATTATGTCACAGCGTTTATTTGTACTGGATACCAATGTATTAATGCATGACCCCACCGCATTATTTCGTTTTCAGGAACACGATCTTTTTCTTCCCATGATGGTACTGGAAGAACTGGATAATAATAAAAAAGGCCGTTCTGAAGTTGCACGTAATGCAAGACAAACAAGTCGATTCCTTGATGACTTGATAAGTGATGCAACACAAGAACAAATTGAAGATGGTATTACTCTAAACTCCGTCTTAAACAGTGATGAAAACAATATTTCCAGCGGAAAGTTATTTTTCCAAACCCGCTCATATACAGCAACATTACCCGATTACCTGCCCGGCAGCTTACCTGACAATAACATTCTCGGTACCACTCTCGCATTACATGAGAAATTTGAACATCACGATATAACATTAGTTACAAAAGATATTAACCTGCGCATTAAAGCAGCTGCGCTGGGTATCAAGGTCGAGGATTATCATAACGATCGTGTTTTAGAAGACGTAGATCTTTTATATACAGGCACAATCAAACTCAATGATGACTTTTGGGAACAGCACGCAAGAGAAATGGACTCATGGCTGGAAGAAGGTCGTACCTTCTATAAGTTACATGGGCCAGAAGTAAAAAACTGGCACCCTAATGCTTTTATTAGCAGCCAGGATGAGGAGCAGCCTTTCGAAGCACTGGTCAGAACCATTGATGGTGATACTGCAGTTATTGAAACCACCAAGGATTTTCAAAACTCATCACACACTGTCTGGGGTATCAATGCGCGTAACCAGGAACAAAGTTATGCGCTTAACTTACTCATGGATCCAGAAATTGATTTTGTCAGCCTTATCGGTATGGCGGGCACAGGTAAAACACTGTTAACACTTGCCGCCGGACTGGAACAAACACTGGAACAGAAACTCTATTCAGAAATCATTATGACCCGAGTCACAATTCCTGTTGGTGAAGATATTGGTTTTTTACCCGGTACTGAAGAAGAAAAAATGACGCCATGGATGGGGGCGTTAATGGATAACCTTGAAGTGTTAAACAAAACAGATGATGCATCTGATTCCAGCTTTTCCAGTGAATGGGGACAAGCTGTAACCAATGACTTAATTTCAAACCGCATAAAAATCCGCTCTATTAACTTTATGCGCGGTCGTACCTTTTTAAATCGTTATATCATTATTGATGAAGCACAAAATCTCACATCACATCAACTCAAAACATTAATTACCCGCAGTGGTCCGGGTACCAAGATTGTTTGTTTAGGGAACATTGCGCAAATCGATACGCCTTACTTAACCGAAACCACATCTGGCTTAACCTATGTTATAGATCGATTCAAACAATGGGAACACAGTGGACATATCACGTTGATACGAGGTGAACGTTCAAGGCTGGCAGACTTTGCATCTGAGGTTTTATAAGTCAAAGTCAAAATATTCTCAACGATGCCAGAACGTGCGGAGCAGGTTAAGGTAATACTGAACGAAACGCGCAGCGGTTCATTAAGTGCAAAGGCGCAAAGATACGCAAAGGAAAACCAAATAATAACTTATTGTTTATAAAGCAACTAACGAAATAAACTAATATTTTAGTTTTAGTTTATTTGTTATTCGTAAGGTTAGAAAAAACTGCCGAATTCGACAACAATATTATCTTTGCGTTCCTTTGCGTCTCTGCGCCTTCTCGGCAATTGCTCCTGCATTGCTCTACCTCCTGCGTCCATGCAGTCGTGCGTTGAAGTCTCTTGACTTTTTATTCTGTAGCAGCTTCGATCCGTGGCCATGCATGAATGACGGCACTAACGAGTGTCGCGAGGGGGATTGCAAAGAACACGCCCCAAAAACCCCATAAACCTCCAAACACCAATACACTAACGATAATAGCAATGGGATGCAGGTTAACTAATCCAGAAAAGAGCCAGGGCACGAGTATTGTGCCATCAAGAGCCTGACTTATGCCAAAGAAACCAATTAACCAGAAGAACTCATTGGTCCAACCCCATTGGAAAAACGCAATCAACACAACGGGGATAGTGACAACGGCTGCACCAATGTAGGGAACCAAAACAGATATGCCGACCAGGACAGATAATAAAATCGCATATTTAATTCCAAGAATTGCAAATCCAATATACGTCACTACACCCACAACCATAATTTCAAAAAACTTACCGCGAATATACTTACCTAACTGTAAATCCATTTCATCTGAAACCTGAGAAACTAAAGTACGATCTTTTGGCAACATCTCACCAAACCATTGCCAGATACGTTCTTTATCTTTCATAAATAAAAATACCAACACAGGGACAAGAAAAATATAAACGGCTAATGTGATCAAACCTGGAATGGATGAAAATGACAAGCTGACAATCTGTGAACCCAGGCCTGTTATCTCACGGTTAATTAAATCATTTAACTCTTTAACCTGTTTTTCAGAAATAAATGAATAGATTTCCGGTAGTTGTAATAGCAGTTGTTGGCCTTGTGTTAAATAACGCGGCAACTCTGTGAATAACTCACTTAACTGACTCGAAACTAACGGCGCAATACCAAAGAAAAGGAAGATTAAAAATGCCACAAAGACAGCAAACACAAGAATAACAGCGGTAAGCCGTTTAGAACCATAGCGTTGCATTCGTCGCACAACACCTTCAAGCAAATAGGCAATAACAATTGAAGCAAGTACAGGTAACAACATATCACCCATTGTTAAAACAATAGTCGCACCAATAACTAAAACCGCCGTTAGAATAATCGCCTGTGGATCAGAAAAATATCGGTTGTACCATGTCTTAACCAACTCAATCATTAAGTTTCTTCCTGTGATTCATTAACAAGTATCTCGTAATGCCGACGAAAAATAATCTCAAGCTCATCAATAACTTCAATAGCATCACGTCCTTGCAGCATATTTTGACTTACTAAGGAGGCTGTTTTATCAAGAAGTTTATCCATATTTAACATGGGATAAGTTGTCGTTAAGCGCTTAACAGCAACAACAACAGATTCTTTCTCAGGACGAGAGATATCTTCCGGCGAAGATATTGTTTTTGTTTCAACACTATGGCGTAACGCCAGAAACTCAGCATAATCAAGCAGCTGCTCTGCAACCTCATCAGGAAGATTACGGTAAAACTCTAATAGTTTCTTGGTGCTTTTTTTCACAGGAAATATGTAAACTCAATTATTATAATATTGAACTCAAGTCTACCCTAACTAAATCAGCTCTCATCTGCATGATAGGATTTACAATAATTCCGTGCAAAGCTTAATAATTCATCCATAGCACTCATACGGAATTTCTGTTTTTGATGGACAAAAGAGAAAGGACGTACAATCGGTGGATCTGTTTTAATGGCTACCAGGGTACCGAGCTTAATTTCTTTTTGAATGGTTGCAGAAGAAATAACAGAAATACCCATACCTGCTTCAACCGCCCCCTTGATTGACTCGATGCTGCCCAATTCCATTGAAATTTGAAGCTCACATTCCTCCATACCTGAAGCATGCATACTTTCAAGCATAACTTCTCGTGTACCCGAACCTTCTTCACGGCAAATAAACGGAAATTCTGCCAATCGTTTAAGTGGTACATGCGCTTCATTTGCTAATTCATGTCCTGGAGAAACAATAACAACAAGTTGATCTGTACTGCATTCTTCAACAACGAGATTTTTATTAGTAACAGGTGCTTCAACTACACCAAGATCAATTGCATTATTTTCAACCTGTGAAACGATACCATCGGTATTCGCCACTTTTAAACGAACCGTAACGTCTGGATGCTCTGCTTTAAAATCACCCAATAATACGGGTAGCATATATTCCGCGATGGTCGTACTGGCACCAAGAATGAGTACACCACTGATATCGCCTGTTAACTGGCGTACGGCATTATCCATTTCTGCATAAATCTCAAAAATACGTCCGCCACATTCATACACTTTTTTGCCCGCTTCCGTCAGGCTAATTCGGTTATGAGTGCGATCAAATAATCGAGTATTAAACTGTTCTTCTAACTGACGCACCTGAAAAGTCACCGCGGGTTGCGTCATATGTAGCTCTTCTGCTGCTTTCGTGAAGCTTAATAAGCGCGCTACCGTGTAAAAAACCTGTAATCGTCTATCAGACATAATGTGTACTCTTAAGGCCTCGGGATCATTATATTATTCTATATCCACATTGGGAAAACTAAGGAGGCGAAGGATAGCAGGGTTCTAAGGAAACATGAATAGGATTAAAGAGTTAGAAGTTAATAATATGATTAAATTGCAATTTACAGAATTAATTAACTTCTAGTTAGGGAGAATTAGAGCGAAGGACAAAGCCTCCCCCTGATATTACACTTTAAAAAAGTAACTTAACTAACTCTCATCATTGAGTTGTTCGACCATTGATCGCAGATCCATGGCGAGTTCTGTTAGATTTGCGCTGGTTTGTTGAGTTTGCTGAGAACTTTGAGCCGTCTCTGAAGAAAGTTGATTGATATGTTCAATGTTCTTGCTAATTTTTCCCGCAACCTCACTTTGTTCTTCTGTTGCAGCAGCAATATGCGTATTCATATCACTAATCACTGAAACCGAACCCGACATTTCAGCCAGGGCTTCTGCTGATTCCTCTACTTGAGTAACTCCTTCTGCAGCACGTTTACTCACTTCTTCCATGTTAGCAACCGCCGCCGCAACACCTTGCTGCAATTTCTCGATCATTTCCTGAATTTCCTGAGTCGCATCATGGGAGCGACTGGCCAGTGTCCGTACTTCATCTGCAACCACCGCAAAACCGCGACCTTGTTCACCCGCGCGCGCAGCTTCAATCGCAGCGTTAAGCGCCAATAAATTAGTTTGTTCTGCAATACTACGAATGACATCCAGAACACCACCTATATTTTCACTATCCATTTTCAGTTGAGTAATAGAGTTTGATGCTGTGGACACATTCGCATCAAGTGAATCAATAATACCAATCGCATCCGTTATGGTTAATGCACCTTTACGAGCCATATCTCTCGCATCATTTGTTGCCTGGGCTGCATTCGATGTACTTTGTGCAACTTCTTGTACCGCTGCCGTCATTTCGTTAACTGCGGTAGCGACCATTTCCAGCTCTTGCTTTTGCATATTAATGTTAGCATTTGATGCATTCGCAACATCCACTCCATTTTGCGCTTGTTCACTTAATTGCTCTGCCGCGCGCATAATTCTTTTCACTACAGCACGTAATTTTGATCTCATCATTCGTTCTGAGAGTCGGATTTGACTCACGTCATCTACTTTGCCGTAATAAGCTAATTGTATAAGTGGATTGTCTACAATAGTTTTCGAATGATTAAGTAATTTTTGAAAATCCTGCAATTGATAATAAGAAATGCCTGCCCAAACAAGACTAATGCCCACCCAAGCCACTGCAGCGACAGGAAAACTTAGTAAGCCCATTACTGCTAAAAACGTCGATATAAATAGCTGAAAAAGCGAGCCGGTTAATATCTGCTTATGTAAAAAGCTTAAACTTTTCAGTTTGATTTTTTTACCCGCGTTAATCTTTTTATATAAAGTAGTAGCGGATTTTTTTCGTATTGAAGAGAGTTTTACACGCGTTGATTCATACCCTGTAATCTCACCATTCTTAACCAGCGGAGTTACAAAAGCGTCGACCCAGTAATAATCTCCATTTTTACATCGGTTTTTCACCAGCCCCATCCAGCTCTTACCCGATTTTACTGTTGTCCATAAATCTTCAAAAGCTGCAGAAGGCATGTCCGGATGCCGAACAATATTGTGATTTTTTCCTATTAACTCATCAGTTGAAAAACCACTAATATCTAAAAAATCCTGGTTTACATAGGTTAAAGTACCTTTGAGATCCGTCGTTGAAGCAATAGCCACATTAGAATCAAAGGTAACTTCATGATCAGTAACAGGTAAATTCTTTTTCATCAGTCTTACTCTTAAACATTAAATTTTAGGCACTTACTAGCTGATTTATCGTCCAAAATTGACTCAGCTTTAGATGGATAATGGTTTTTTCATTTTTTTTACTAAAATAAGCTTAATTTCATTTCACTCACAAAATAGACACAGTACTATCCCCATAACCTTTTTAACTTAATTTGGATGTATCAATGGCTCAATATATTTACACCATGAACCAGGTCAGTAAAGTCGTGCCACCAAAGCGCGTCATACTAAAAGATATTTCGCTGTCATTTTTCCCTGGCGCAAAAATTGGCGTTTTGGGGCTTAATGGCTCAGGTAAATCCACTTTATTAAAAATTATGGCTGGGCTGGATACAGAGATTGACGGTGAAGCACGTCCCCAGCCAGGAATTAAAATTGGTTATTTGTCACAAGAACCTCAGCTTGATCCTGACAAAGATGTTCGAGGTAACGTTGAAGAAGGCCTTGGTGAAATTAAAGCCGCGCTAACACGACTTGATGAAGTATATGCCGCCTATGCTGAAGCAGATGCAGACTTTGATGCCCTTGCTGCTGAACAGGCAGAGTTGGAAAATTTATTACAGGCAACAGACGGGCACAATATCGAGCGTACATTAGAAGTCGCTGCCGACGCATTACGATTACCGCCCTGGGATGCCGATGTAACAAAATTGTCAGGCGGTGAACGTCGTCGTGTTGCCTTGTGTAAATTACTGCTCTCTAAACCCGACATGTTGTTGCTCGATGAACCCACCAACCATTTAGATGCTGAGTCGGTAGCCTGGTTAGAACGCTTTTTACACGACTACCCCAGTACTGTTGTGGCTGTTACCCATGATCGTTACTTCCTTGATAATGTAGCAGGTTGGATTCTTGAGCTTGATCGCGGTGAAGGTATTCCCTGGGAAGGAAACTATTCATCCTGGTTAGAGCAAAAAGGAAATCGTCTTGAGATGGAGAAAAAACAAGAAAGTGCTCATGCCAAAGCCATGAAACAGGAATTAGAATGGGTACGTTCTAACGCCAAAGGTCGTCATGCCAAAAGTAAAGCCCGCCTTTCTCGCTATGAAGAAATGGCATCCAAAGATTACCAAAAACGTAATGAAACCAATGAGTTATTTGTTCCACCAGGGCCTCGTCTAGGTGAGCTGGTTATTGAAGCAAATAATATTAGTAAAAGCTTTGGTAACAAAGTGTTGTTTGAAAACTTAAATTTTAACTTACCTCGTGGCGGTATTGTCGGCATTATCGGTGCCAATGGTGCGGGTAAAACAACTCTATTTCGCATGATGGCAGGTGAAGAACAACCCGATGGTGGTGAATTACGACTTGGTGAAACAGTTAAAATTTCTTATGTTGATCAAAGCCGTGATTCTCTCGATAATAATAAGACGGTCTGGCAAGAAATTGCTGATGACCATGACATTATGACCGTTGGTGAGTTTGAGCTTAATAGTCGTGCCTATGTTTCACGCTTTAACTTTAATGGTTCGGATCAACAAAAACGTGTCGGTGATTTATCCGGTGGAGAACGTAACCGGGTGCATCTTGCCAAGCTACTTAAAAGTGGTGGCAATGTATTACTGCTTGATGAACCAACCAACGATCTGGATATTGAAACCTTACGTGCCCTGGAAGAAGCCATTTTAGAATATGCGGGTTGTGTCGTGGTCATATCACATGATCGCTGGTTCCTTGATCGAATTGCGACGCATATTTTAGCGTTTGAAGGTGATAGCCATGTCGAGTGGTTTGAAGGAAATTACGCAGATTATGAGGAAGACAGAAAACTTCGCCTTGGGGATGATGCGTTGCCACACCGTATTAAATACAAAAAACTGGATGCATAACCTTAAATACTGAGAAGCTAACTAACGGCGTTGCACCCTCCAGTATATTTAAATGTAGGGCACGACAAAATCCAACTCAAAAGTGCCCTGAGAATTGTTGTAAACAATACGAGGAAATACTCTTGGAGTGCTCATGTATTTGAACATGGATGTTCTTATGCCTGAAGCACACGACTACACGGATGTAAGATGGATCAAGAAGCACTGTAGAACCGCTACGCGTTTCATTCAGTACTTCTTCGCTAACGCTCAGGTCGCGCGTGACGGATCCATCTTTTTGTTGGTTCCGCTTCGCTTGAACCCACCTACTCTAACAAAGAAAATATTGTTAGAAGCTGTGAGTATTCCGATAAGAAGCTTCCGCCAGACTCGGAAGAAGCGATGACATGTACTTTCGAATGCACCTTTTGTAAAAGTTGCATCAGTAATACAGCATTGAAATACTAGACTTCAATGCATACCCACTCTCTACCACAATAGCTTCAAATAAGCGGTTTTAAACAATATTTTAGAGCCGCTATCAATCTCAATTTACAGCTTTAATATCATTCTCAAGAAGCTCAATAGCGGTCAACAAAGTATTGGAAACATCGACCAGCTCTTTTAAGTATTTGTTTGCCTTTTCAAGCTGAATATCCTCAAAATTACTTTGTTTACCGAATAATTTTTGCCAAGCAGAACGATCATCTCCACCATGCAAAACTTTGAATATTTTCATATAGATGGCATGCAATACCTCATGTGGTGTCTCGACCGCCTTAAATGAAGACAGTGTAGCCATATCCTGACCATCCCCGTAATACCATTGTCCAAACTTACAGTCTGTGTGAATCATGGGTACCTTATCCTCATCTACCTCAATGCCCGCCACTAATGCCTGCGCCCTGGCTCGCCATTGTATATGCGCAGATTTAGCCGAACGTAATTGCTGTAACACTTCTTCTTTAGTCATTCTCTATTCCTTTCATACTAATCTTGTATCATCGTTACATTTTATTATTTGTTCTTCTTTATCTATCCGTAATAAAAACTTACCCGTGATTTTATTTAATCGTGACGAGTCAAATATATGAGTAGCAGGATTAAGTGCTATAAAAAACTCATTATTAAAGGTCAAAACAGTACAATCAACCTTAAGATTTTTAAGTATATAATTCTTAATATATCGTCAACTGTAAAGATTTGTTAAGCAAATAACTTTAATTATTCATACATACATTAACTAATGTGATAGACATCACACAATATTGTTTAATAAAGTCATTATATCCTCTTAGCAACTGCTCCTGCGTTTGCGTTACCCTCAATAATTATTAATTTTCAATCTCGCCTGCAATATCGTTCCAACTAATCGGTTTCAATTTATCCGTAAGGCTATTTTCTTCTTCACCAAACGTTTCTTCATAAGAAACTAAACTTACTCCAGGCTCAGAGATAACATTTACACACAACAAATCCCAACTTTCCCGGTCAAACTCAGTAACGTCACCGTCGTAATACTGTACTTCAATCGCATCTTCATTCTCTATTGCAACAACTTCAAACAGGCGGTTTTGGATGTCTCGATACCATAAACCAATTTCAGGGTTACACAGTGCAATTGCCATATCTGCTCTCCATAAACGTCATATACCACATATATTGGTACTCACCTACAGCAAAAAAGCGACTCCCCTCCCTTATAACATTAGCACTGTCTGTGAAATTTGCACTGTTTCTAAAACAATAAATAATAGGCAAAAAAATACGCCTCACCTAAATCAACCAAAGCGAAGCGTATTTAAACAGCTAAAATACAGTAACTTAACTTACTGCATTGTTTCAGAAGTACTGGCCGCTGGAGATGCTTCTGGTTCAGTTATAGCCGCTGGTGCTGTCTCAGGTGCAGTTGCTACGTCATAACTAAGATTTTTTTCAGAAATAACTTCGCCCGCACCATTTATGACAGAGACTTTCCACTCGCCTGTCCACTGAGGAGTAAGACTTTTACTTGACCATACACGCCAGCGTGGGCCTTTAACATTAAACTCGACTTCAGCAACAATTTTGCCATCATATTCCCAACGATGAACGGCTGTCTGACCACTCATATCGCGAAGTTCAGTAAAGAATTTTACTTGTCCATTTTCATTGGTTAAATTTTCCAGGCTTTCAGCTGGTTCCCGTTCATCAATTGTTCTGGTAAATGCTGAACGAACAACACTTCCACGTGAAAAACCACTTTGCTCTTTCATTACCGTTGCTGCAGGTGCAGCAGTTGCCGTAGCGGGAGTCGTTTCCATAACAGCAGCATCTGGCTCAATTAATTGAGTTGCAGCAGGGGTTGTTTGAGTCTCTTCAGCAAAAATTGATTGCGAGATGAGCAATAATGTCATTATTCCAATTGTATTTTTCATATTCTTCTCCTTGATTTCACTTAAATCTGTTCAGGCACTATGAGACCTTATTCAAAAAATTTGTTCTGTGAGCGCATTCACAGAGTGAAAGAGATATTTCCAAGAGAAAAGTTACCGATTAGTTAAGCTTCACCACTTTTGATTTGAGTAAAACTCAGTAATAATGCCTTTTCACAACCATTATTAACTTATAAAAATATCACTCTAATCTATGACACATTATATTGGCACAAAATATTTCAGCCACGATGAAGACACTTCATGCACCGGCATTTTAATTACTAACCTGGGTACACCAGACCAACCTACTCCATCAGCAGTGCGACGTTACCTTGCAGAGTTTCTCAGTGATCCACGTATTGTTGAAGCACCCCGGTTCATTTGGTGGTTTGTTTTACACGGTGTCATCCTAAGAATTCGCCCCGGACCTGTAGCAAAGAATTATAAAAAAGTATGGACTAATGAAGGCTCTCCATTATTAAGCATAAGTAAAAAACAACAGGTTTTATTACAACAAGCTATCACTCCGCATTTTAAAGGAAAGGTAAAAGTAGAACTTGCCATGCGTTATGGCAATCCTTCAATTAAAACTGCTTTGCTTAATTTAAAAGAAGCAGGGGCCCGTCGTATTCTGGTATTACCTCTTTACCCGCAATATTCGGCGACTACCACCGCGTCAACTTTTGATGCAATAGCGGATGAATTAAAAACATGGCGATGGATACCAGAATTTCGCATGGTGCAGCATTACCATGAGCATGAATCTTATATTCAAGCGTTAGTAAACAGCATTACTTCTTATCAAAAAGAAAATGGCGTACCTGAAAAATTATTATTTTCATTTCATGGTTTACCACAACGTTACCTGGATCAGGGTGATCCCTATTTTTGTGAGTGTCATAAAACAGCACGACTTATTGCTAAAAAAATGGGACTCAAGGAAGACCAGTGGATCCTGGCTTTCCAGTCTCGTTTTGGTCGTGAAGAATGGCTCAAACCTTATGCTGATAAAACCCTAATCAACGGGGCTAAAGAAGGAGTTAAAAGTGTTCAGGTTTGTTGCCCCGGTTTTTCAGCCGACTGTCTTGAGACTCTCGAAGAAATTCAAGTTGAAAACCGCGATTACTTCTTAAAAGCAGGTGGTGAAAAATACGAATATATTCCTGCACTCAATGATGGCGCAGAGCATATCGGTATGATGGGCCAACTCATCAAACAACATGCGTCTGATTGGTTAGATATAGAGAAAAAAACATTTAGCCACGAAGGACAC
>JAGLTQ010000163.1 GCA_023135195.1 Gammaproteobacteria bacterium
GAGTTGTTGACCTGGAAAGTCATGCTTAACGTTGGCTCATCAACTGACAAAGGTGGTAATGCTTCAACGTTTGCTGGGTCACAAATCGTATCTGAGATACGTAAGCCCTCAATACCGGTAAAGGCAATGATGTCACCCGCTTCTGCTTCTTCAGTTTCAACACGTTCTAAACCGAGGAAACCATAAATAATTTGTACACGACCGTTACGTGTTTTGCCATCAACATCAATCAAGGTGATTTGCTGATTCTTTTTCAATTTACCTTGCTCGATACGGGCAATACCAATAACGCCAACAAAGCTGTTGTAATCAAGTGAAGAGACTTGAAGCTTTAAAGGTTTATCTGCATCAACAGGAGGAGCGGGAACATGATCAATAATCGTTTGGAATAAAGGATCCATATTGCCTTCGCTTACAGATGATTCTGAACCTGCAAAACCATTTAAGCCTGAAGCATAAATAACAGGGAAATCGAGTTGCTCATCGGTTGCACCGAGACGGTCAAATAAGTCAAATGTTTGATCTAACGCCCACTCAGGACGCGCACCAGGACGGTCAATCTTGTTAACCACGACTATTGGACGTAAACCACGTTTAAGGGCTTTTTCCGTCACAAAGCGTGTTTGAGGCATGGGACCTTCAACGGCGTCTATCAGCAGTAATACAGAATCTACCATGGACAGAACGCGTTCTACTTCACCACCAAAATCGGCGTGTCCCGGGGTATCTACGATATTGATTCGGTAATCATTCCATTTAACCGCAGTATTCTTGGAAAGAATCGTGATACCACGTTCTTTTTCCAGGTCATTGGAATCCATCATGCGTACTTCAGCTTCGCCACGCGTTTCAATCGTGCCCGACTGAAGTAACAGTTGGTCAACTAGGGTTGTTTTACCATGATCAACATGGGCAATAATGGCGACGTTACGCAGATTCTCAATCACTAGGGTATTACTCCGGAAATGCAAAAGTTGCGCATTATATAGCCGAATGGCTGATATACCCAGCAAATTTTGCTAAAAACCAACTTTTTTATACTTTTCTTGCAATTCTGCCTGCTGAACATCAGCACAAGAAATAGCAAAAAAGGCGGAGAATAGAGTAATGCCGTTCACTTAAAGAAGAATGTGATTTTTGTAGGTTCGAAATTTTGTACATGGATGTACTTATGCTGCGATGGCAAGGAGGCCATTGAGCAGCTATTCGAACACAGTGTTAACTTTAACCTTTATGGCTGTTTTTCACCTCTGCATGCAAATAAATTCGCAGCTACTTCTTAATTGGTCGACATAAAGTAATAGAGACTTAATGTTTTTTATCTAATTGCCGATAACTCCTCTACATCCAGACAATTAAAGAACAAACAATATGAATGATACGGCTAACGAAAATAAAAACTGGTCTCAATTGAGAGAAACCATCACAATCCTGAATGTTGCTGTTGCCCGTATTGAACATGCCATGATTGAAGGTGATGACTCATTCACATCATTGAGTCAATCATTTGTAGAAATGATAAATTCTGCCGAGCAAATTACACAAGACGCAAAAGAGCTTGAAGATTCTCCTGCCAAAAAGAGTATTGAAAAAAACTGCCTTAATATTTCGCAACGTGTCGGTAGCTCAATCGTTGCTTTTCAATTTTACGACAGGTTAAGTCAACGAATGGCATTGGTATCAAAGGCGTTAAACTCGTTAACTGAAGTCTTGAAAGATCCCTCGAAAATAAATGAGCAGGAAGAATGGCTTAATCTGCAAAACACGATTCGCTCTAAATACACACTCGATTCAGATCAAAAAATGTTTGATGATGTATTAAATGGCATGCCTGTTGAAGAGGCATTAAAAGTAGCGCTTGAGAAAACAACTGAAGATGAAATTGAGTTCTTTTAAAACCCTTGCAGCCAGCCAGATCAAGAGCAGATCAATCACCGCTATTATGAACAAGATGCTCTAAACGGTATCCCTGATGATAAATTGAACTCAAACGCCAGCCTTTTTCAGGTGCAATATTGAGTTTTTTACGAATACGACTCATATGAGTGTCAACAGTTCTGGTATTAAGACCTAAATCATAGCCCCACACCGCAGACAAGATATGGTCACGCGATAATAAACGACCAATATTTTTAAATAAAAACTGTACCAGTTTGAATTCCTTTTCGGTGAGCTTTATCGGCTCACCATCAACACGCACTTCCCTTGCGGTTGAATCAATACGGTAAGGTGATAATTCAATAACTTCATCGTTAATATGCGGATTAGTACGACGCGCAACTGCATTAATTCGAGCAATCATTTCTTTATGTCTTATCGGCTTGGTAATGTAATCATCTGCACCTAAAGTAAGAATTTTAGCAACATCATCTTCGGTTGCTCTTTGTGTAACAAAAATAACCGGCACATCAATATCATCATGGCTTTTAATCCAGTTAAGCGTTTGCTCACCATCAAATTCAGGCATGATCCAGTCAAGTAAAACAATATCAAAATTTTTATTTCTGACTGCCTGGATAAATTCCTGGCCGCTGGCATAGTGAATACATTCATGGCCTTCTTCTTCAAGCCATAACATTATAAGCGCAGCAATATCCGGATCGTCATCAACGATAGCGATATGCATATTATTTTTTAATCCCAATTATCTAATGAACCTGAAAACAGCAATCACACAGATTCTAAATTAACAATCGTAACATCTTATATTTATCAAAGTTACGAGTATTGTTATGCCAAATTTTGAACTGATTAGCAATACACTTCAATGATTTACACTAACTAATTCATATTTACACTATTTCTGGTATATTTTGCGTACAAAATCGTGAAATCATTCAATGAAACCTGAATTAAAATAAATGTATAACTTACGCAATCTAATCATTATTCCCTTACTTGGAGTGAGTCTAATCTCGTGCTCCTCCATCATATCTTCTGCCACGAATGAAATGGCAAGAAATTTATCAACGGCCATCACAAATAATGACGACCTGGCCACTGTTAAGGCGGGTGCACCTGCTTATTTACTGATGTTAGACAGCTTTATCGAAGGCGATCCAGAAGACAGCAGTATGCTGCTCTCCGCATCAAAACTTTATAGTGCTTACGCAAGTGTATTTGTAAAAGATGAACAACGGGCAAAACGGCTCACACAAAAATCACTGGATTTTGCACTACAAGCAAATTGCCTGTCGATGCAAGAGCATTGTCATTTAAAAACAATGGAATTTAAAAAATTCGATAAAATTATTAGCCAATATGAAGAAGAGCACATTGAATACCTTTTTACTCTTGGTGCCAGCTGGGCAGGCTGGGTTCAAAGTCGTCGTGGTGACTGGAATGCTGCCGCAGATCTTGCGCGCATAACAAAAATAATGGATCACGCATTAAAGCTCAAAGAAGATTATCAATACGGTCAGATCCATCTTTACCTCGGCGTCCTTAATACAATCCTGCCGCCGGCATTAGGCGGTAAACCCGAAATTGGAAAACAACACTTTGAAAAAGCAATCCAGATTTCAAAAAATAAAAATTTAATGGCAAAAGTTATTTACGCGGAAAAATATGCCCGATTAGTGTTTAATCAGGAATTACATGATCAGTTATTAAACGATGTATTAAAAACAGAACCCCGCAGCAGAGGATTTACTCTAACCAATATGCTGGCACAGGAACAAGCTAAAGAATTACTGATTAGCGGAAAAGAATATTTCTAAATATATAAAATATTTATTTAAGGTAAAACAATGAAATTTAAATCAACACTATTATTTTTAAGCATGTTTTTATTTTCAGCAACAACACATGCTGTCACAATAAAAATAGCAACCCTTTCTCCTGATGGCACAAGCTGGATGAAAAAAATGCGCAGCGCAGCAAAAGAAATTGCAACTCGCACAGATAATCGAGTAAAAATTAAATTCTATCCCGGCGGTGTCATGGGTAATGAGAATTCTGTTTTACGTAAGATGCGCATAAACCAATTGCAGGGAGCTGCCGTAACAGGTGGTGCTCTTGAGCGTTATTATAAAGATGTAAATATATACAGCATGCCGTTCATATTTAATTCTCATAAAGAAGTACTATATGTTCGTAAAAAAATGGATCACCTGATCGTAAAAGGATTAGAGAAAGGCGGTTTAATTTCTTTTGGTATAGCCGAATCTGGTTTTGCATACATATTATCTAACAA
>JAGLTQ010000164.1 GCA_023135195.1 Gammaproteobacteria bacterium
ATCGAGCAAGGGCCTATAATCACTAACAGGCGATCATCCTTGCCATTTAAAATGTCATGAATCGCAGTGCGCGTATCAAAAATTAATTTACTGGCAGATTCTGAAATTGGGCAATCTTTATGTAATTGTTCAGGCGATATAACTTCGTTCATCGCTGTGATGCGTAAATCATCTGTTTTATACTTCATACTCATAGCTTACTACTTATTTAAATGTTGTTTCATAAATACTGCAGCACGTTGTACCGCATCTTTTGATGCTAAATCATCGGCAAAAGTTCTGACATTTTCGGGTCTAAAATCAAAACCACGCCCTACACCCGGATAAATAATAACACGGGCATCACGGCCTTTTTCAATTAATGACTTTATGCCAGATTCAATCACACGGCGGCGCTGATATTGCTCTTCATCACCAATAAATACCAGCATCGGTATGCTCATTTTATCGACTTCTGGCGCATAACCATAAACCTGCAAGGCTTCTGGTGCATTTGGATCCTGCAAGTGCGGGTAATATGACACATAACAAGCTACATCTTTAATTTGACGCTTAAACGTTGTTGCTACTTTTAAGGTGTAATAACCGCCTCGTGTATGTGAATACAAGCAGGCTTTCTTACTACTGATGTCTTTGCGTGCCAATAAAACCGTCAAACCTTTGTTAACATCTTTTTCCAGCTCATAATCATGCTCAATAGGGTGAGTTCCCATAAAATGTGCTTTGTAAATATCCGGTGCCAGCACAACAAAACCTTGAGCAGCAATGCGTTTTACATGGCGTTGAATCAATTCATCCAGACCACGACGACCATGCTGAAATAAAATTGCTGGAAATTTTCCTTTTTTCTTTGGTCGAACTATCATCGCAGGCACATCAACACCATTGCTATTATAGCTGCTCCACTCCACTTTTAAATCATGATTCTTCGATGTTGAAATTTTACCCTCATTCCACCAGGCATCACTCCACCACCAACTATTATCCAACTTTTCTTCATGCGCACTCAGGCTAAGTGGTTGCAGTAAAAAGCCTGTACTTAAAATAAAGACAAATAGAGGAAAGTTTTTCAGCATTTTAGTCCCAATTCTCAACGCACTATGAGCATAGTTATTAACCCATGTAGCAAAAAATCGGATATTTTACTCCAGCTTTTCGCCAAATACCTAATAAATTAGGCTTAATGCACTTCAATAGTGAATTTTTAGATAAAAAAGGGTGGAGAAAGATTATTAAAGGTAAATTTGTTAGTACAATTTTACGCTGGACAGCCTATCAGGTTACTGATTTTATCTAAAAGCAGACTTTCATTTATAGGCTTAGAGAAAAACCCACTCAAACCAAAGGATTCAGCGTTTTCAGCAGTTATTTTTTTACTGTAGCCCGTGATGAGTAAAACAGGAAGGCTTGGTCTAACTTTCAATATTTCCTGAGTAATCTCGATACCTGTCAGGCCAGGCATAACTTGATCGGTAATAATCAAATCAAAATCATCAGCATGATTATGAAAATATTCGAGGGCAGCAAAAGGTTCATTTTTAACCACAACATCATAACTTTCAGCCTCGAGCAATGCGCCTAGATACTCAGAAACAAGCTCATCATCATCAACTACTAAAATATTACATCGTGCTACTTCCTTACCTGACAAAACATATACCTGCACATTAATTATTTGTAATTTAGTTTATACCCTTTATTCTGAATCGTCTTCATGAAAAAGAAAAATTAACAATGTTTGCTATCAGTAACAATGGGATATTCTATTAGGGTAATTACTTATAAACAATTATTATAATATTATTTATTCATTAATCAGAAATACTACGAAAGTATTTAAATGCGTTTTTTACTCGACCGTTTTTTCCTGATTTTTTTATTTGTTATTTTGTGTTCAGCCGTATGCTTTGTTACAAATGGTTTTGAACAAGATTTCTTTTTATTATTATCTTTAGCAAAAGTACCTTTTGGCTGAAAACTGGGGATTAAATGACGTTTGCCATTTCCAATTAAATCAGCACGTCCTAGTTCTTTTAATGCTTCGCGCAGGATTGGCCAGTTACGAGGATCATGATAGCGTAAAAATGCTTTATGCAAACGTCGAACTTTTAAATTTTTTGCAATAAATAAATCTTCACTACTATGCGTGACACGCTTCAATGGATTTTTACCCGAATAATACATTGCGCTCGCTGTTGCCATTGGTGAAGGTATAAATGTTTGTACTTGATCTGCACGAAAACCATTTTTCTTGAGCCAGATAGCAAGGTTCATCATATCTTCATTTGTCGTACCAGGATGTGCTGCTATAAAATAAGGAATAAGATATTGTTCCTTGCCTGCTTTTTTTGTTGCTGCTTCAAACATTTCTTTAAAGCGATCATAGGTTCCGATACCCGACTTCATCATTTTAGATAAAGTATTTTCTTCTGTATGTTCAGGAGCAATTTTTAAATAACCACCAACATGGTGAGCAACAAGCTCTTCTACATATTCAGGTGATTCAACTGCAAGGTCATATCGCACTCCAGAACCTATTAATACTTTTTTAACACCGGGAAGCTTACGTGCACGCTTGTATAAACTGATTAACGGTGAATGATCAGTACCCAGGTTTTGACATATGCCGGGATAGACACAAGAAGGCTTACGACATGCCGCTTCTATTTCACGAGTCTTGCAAGCCAGTCGATACATGTTTGCTGTTGGTCCACCAAGGTCTGAAATGATTCCGGTAAACCCGGGCACGGTATCCCTGATGGTTTCTATCTCCTGAATAATAGAATCTTCAGAACGATTTTGAATAATACGACCTTCGTGTTCTGTGATAGAACAAAAAGTACAACCACCAAAACACCCTCTCATAATATTGATCGAAAAACGAATCATTTCATAAGCAGGTATTTTTTTATTTTCATAACTCGTATGTGGTACCCGGGTATAAGGTAATCCATACAAGAGATCCATTTCTTTAGTTGTTAATGGAATTGGTGGTGGGTTTAACCAAATATCCCGTTTGCCATAACGTTGTACCAATGCACGTGCATTACCCGGATTAGTTTCGAGATGTAAAATACGTGAAGTATGTGCATACAATACTTTGTCATTTAAAATCTGCTCGTACGATGGCAAACGAATATAACTTGTTGCCCGATCAAGTTTTTCTATACGAGAGATATGTTCTTTATTTAACTCTTTTTTATTTAATGTAGGTTGGAAATCAACAATCGCCTCGTAGGAATTATTTTCACCCGCATCATTATCAGATGAAGTTTCTGCATAAGGATTTCTCGGTTTATCGACCTTACCTACTTCATCAATATGTGTTGAGTCTATTTCATCCCAGCCTTCAGGCATTTCTGTACGAATAAATCCGGTGCCACGAATGTCGGTTATCTCACGAATGCTTTCTCTTGCAGCTAACCGATGTGCAATTTCAACAACCTGACGTTCACCATTTCCGAACACCAGCATGTCTGCTTTTGAATCCATTAAAATCGAACGCTTAACTTTATCCGACCAATAATCAAAATGTGCAATTCGTCGTAACGATGCTTCTATACCACCAATAACAATGGAGACATCATTAAATGCTTCTCGTGCGCGTTGTGCATAAACGACAACCGAATGATCCGGTCGCTTACCACCTTCTGCATCAGCAGTGTAAGCATCATCTGAACGAATACGCCGATCAGCGGTATAGCGATTAATCATGGAATCCATATTTCCGGCAGTCACGCCAAAAAATAAATTAGGTTTACCTAAAATTTTAAAGGCCTCAGCACTTTTCCAGTCGGGCTGAGAAATAATACCTACGCGAAAACCCTGCGCTTCTAATAAACGACCAATCAAAGCCATGCCAAAGCTAGGGTGATCAACATAGGCGTCACCGGTGACAAGAATAATATCGCAGCTATCCCAGCCCAAATCATCCATTTCTGTTTTAGACATAGGCAAGACGGAGGCCGTTCCGAAGCGTTTAGCCCAGAACTGACGATATGAAAAAAGGTTTTTAGCAGATTCCATGATGATTTGAAGGGTTGTTAACCAGAGGAAATAAAACTTAATTATAGCCTAGTCTTTAACATGAAAGTGTAAAAAGACTGTCATAAAGCTGTAATAACTCACGCCTACATTCATCACTATATTCATTAATGAGAGATTACTTATGTCACGTTATAAACTTAAAAGTATAGAAAAAATCATAGCACCTGAAGGAGCAAGAAATCTAAGGTGGTATAAATTTATTATTGGAAATGATAAAAATACAATTACAAATTTACGTGCGGGCTCAGAAAAAGAAATTCGGTTGTTGCTTCTGAATCTGTAAAAAGATTAAATGAAAAATATCTTACCCATATAAATTTCAAAATACATAAACCAGTGATCGAACCTGGTTTCACCTCCTATCTCTGATACTTTTAAATATTTTTACACATTACTGTTTTAATTTCATAAATATTCATAAATTTGTAACAAAACAAAGGCAGAATACATAAATATTCTAAATAGGAGATTTTTATGAAAAAAGATGAATCAAATCCAGCCGAATTATGGCGCTGGAAAATGATTAGAAAAGTAGCTGATTATATAAATGAACCTGACGATATTACAATGTCAGAATTAAAAGCGATGATTGAAAGCTATCGTGACTATCATAATATAAAAGGTTATATGGCTTCTAACTTTAATTAACCATAAGTTTTCTTGTGGTTAAATTCACCTCAAATCAAATTTATTACTTCGTCCTTGCAAACAATTATCTTTAACCAGCGTTGCAAGGTACTCATCAAAGTTGGGCAAAATAAAATTCTGTTCATTATTTTTTCTAACATGTAATTCTAATAAGTTATCAATCACACCGGAATAAATTTTCATCACACGCGCTTTTCGCAGGATTTTAATTTCATTCCCTACATCCTTATCCTTTGAACATGCTAAATAATAAAAAAGCACCATGACATTTTTTGAATTAATATCTAATTCTCCCAAGGCACCGTAAACATGATGTTGTGGCGGGAAAATAGGTGCAACCATTCTTAATATTTGTATCACTACTTTATTGCTCATTTTAATATTAAGAACATGTTCTTTACTCAATAAAACAACAAAATCCAGCAGCAACATGACTTTTAATTTCACCCGCCCAACGTAATCTGAAAGTCTGGCAAAGTATTTATCTGGTGATATTAAATAAGCGGCTGTTAACCAATATAATCGTGTTTTCTCATTTAATATTTCATCGTGTTCTAAAGCATGTTCACAAACGATTAAAAAATCATTTATCTCACTGAATTTAAATGCAAGATATAGCAGTTGTGATAATGTTTTTGCTTTACACTGTGTCCAGCTTCCTAATAACGATAAAATACAATATTGAATCACCTCGATGTCAGGACGATCTCCTAATACAAGATTCTTTCCGGGAAGATAGGTTGTTTTATTTTTTAACATCGCCACCCAGTATTGAGAAATGGCAGGCAGAACTTTTTCCTTATGCTCAGAAAACAAATACTCAAACCAGATATCTGAATAACCCGAATTATTAGAAAAGTGAAAAGCAATGGCTTTCTCAATGAGATCTACATCAAGATCATTAACGTTGCCAAGCGATTTTTTTGCAACAAGATCGAGTCCTGCCAGGATTACATACCCCTCTGCAAATTCTTTTTTACTCGCTGCTGCATGGCCTATTTCAGCAACTGACGGTAAGTCAGGTTTTTTCAGGCTTGCTAAAAAACCGGCAAAGACACTTTCTGTCAGTTCAGCGTTGGCAAGTAATTTAATCTTTTCTTTTGGCGCCAACTCACTATCAATAACATAGAACATGCCTAAGTAAGCTTTTGCAAACGGAATCAAGGCCTGAATATTCTCGCCTGTTTTAATTGATGCAACTTGCGATAACAAAAGTTCATCATTCTCTTTACGAGTTAACTCAAAATCCAAAATAAATAACCTTGTTTTTTAATGGTACATACGTGATTTAATTATACATATATTCATTTCATCTGTTTATTCTTACTTTGTTTAACTACTATTAATGCTCAACTTTTCCATTTAAAAAGGATTTAGAATGTCATATAAAAGTCTTACCTCATTTTATTTCACTGCCGTTTGTTTTTTATTTTCCTTAGATACTATCTCCGCCGAACGTATTAAAATTCCCGGCGGTGAATTCTTAATGGGTTGTTCAACAAGTGACCCCGGTTGTGACAAAAACGAAGGCCTCCTTGGAGGAACAAAAGTTTTTGTGCCTCTTTTTATATTGATAAAAATGAAGTCTCTGTCGCATACTATAAAAATGTCTTAACAATAAAAGCTGCGGTCGACCAAAAGACTTCAAACGCAACAAATATTGTAATCTTGATGGCCCCAAACGCGATAACCACCCCATTAACTGAGTTGACTGGCAACATGCAAATCAATACTGCACATGGAAAAACGGACGTTTACCCCTTGAGGCAGAATGAGAAAAAGCAGCCAGGGCAAGAACACAACCACGTTACCCATGGGGTAACGTGGTTTCCTGTAAAAACGCTATTCTTGATAATGGAAAAACGACGGGCTCAGTAAAGGGCGAGCATGATGGCTGTGGCGAAGATAGAACATGGTCTCGAGGTAAACGAAAAGCAAATGCCTTTGGTTTATATGATATGCATGGAAATGCAGGTGAATGGATTCAAAACTGGTATGCAAAGGATTCTATTACAAAATATTACGCAAAGGGTATACTTACTTCTCCAGAGAACGGTGTAAGAAAATTGGTACGTGGCGGTTCCTGGGATGAAAATCGTGAAAATTTAAGAAGCTCATTTCGTAACGTTAAACTTCCGGATAGTGGCAAAGGCGTTTATGGCTCAATCGGTTTTCGCTGTGTCTATGATAAACATGGATAAACATATTAAATAAGACAAATAATTTCAATATATTAAGAGAGTTAAAATGGCCTTACCAAAATTCAAATTAATCAGTTTTCCAATATGTCCTTATGTACAACGTGCAATGATTATTCTTAAAGAAAAAAACATTCCATTTGAAGTTGAATATATTAATTTGATGGAACCCCCAGTCTGGTTCCATGACATTTCACCACTAGGAAAAGTGCCGGTATTGCTTGTTGATGAAAAGCCCCTTTTTGAATCTATGGTTATTTGTGACTATCTGGATGAAATTACCGAGGATTCACTTTATCCAGAAAATATATTTGAAAAAGCTCAGAATCGCTCCTGGATAGAATTTGGAAATGATATCTTAAGTACAACATTTGATTTTCTTCGTACAGATGATCAAAAAAAGTTCAATCTCTGTATAGAAACATTAACGGATCGTTTTGAAATACTCGAAGAAGAATTTACAAATGGTGATTATTTTAATGGCGCAGATTTTTCAATCATCGATGCTGTTTACGCACCTATCTTCCGTTACCACAAACGTATTGAAGAATATAAAGACTATGGTTTTTTTGATGACGCACCTAATGTTAAAGCTTGGGGTGAACGATTATTGGAAAGACCATCGGTCATAAATTCAATTCCCGATAATTATAGCGAAGCTCTTAAGAGATTCTTAACCAATCAAAACTCCATTTTGGGTAATTTGCTAACAGCTTAAGAAATTCACTTTAATAAAAAATTAAGAGTAAAAATATGTCTGAACCCTCTCAACAAGAAGATCTGCTTTCGATTATCAATCTGTTAGCTGGCGCAGCTCAAGCCGGCTCCAAAGGCATTGTTTCTCAGGCAGCATTAAATGTGGTGCTTGCATCAGAAGCAGTTGTGCGCTCCCGTAAAATGGAACTGAATCAGTCCATTCAGGATGCAAGCATGGATGCATTGAATGATGCGCAAAAAGCGTTATTTGGTGCATCCAATGTTGAAGGCGCAATGGAAGAGGCCAAACAAGATATTATTAATAACAATCAAAACGTCTATAACCCGCAAAAGTCATAAAAAAAGGCCGGTAACTTTTCAGTTACCGACCTTTTTATCAATTTGCTTTTATACCGCTAGCGGTAATCCAATTTCAAGGCCGCTACCTGCCCAGGCAATCATACCACCACGCAAGTTAAAGACATTGTCATAACCTTGTTGCTGCATAAACATGCATGCTTGTGCAGAACGGGCACCACTACGACAAACCAGAACCAGTTTTTCATCTCGCTTAAACTCATTAATGCGTAATGGAATAATATGCATTGGTAATGCCTCTGCACCAGGAATAATGCCACTGTTCAGTTCAACCGGTTGACGAATATCAATGACACGAATTGTCTCGCCCTTTTCTTTAAGTTGCGCCAACTCAGCGACTTCTATTTCCTTGATTAGGCTCATGTTTTTCACTCAAAATAAGATAAAGAACGCAGTATATTAGTAAAAACTAATATTTCAAGCTTTTATCACCTTTTCCATGGGCTTAAGCACACAATTAGCTCATATTGCGTGATTTCAGGTAAAATACACCCATTATTAAGCATTATATTGGGAATATCTTCATATGGTGAGCCGTCAGCACTCTAATAAGCGAGAAGAACGCTATCGCACCGCCATGCGGCGCTACAAAAAAGATCGGCAACGAAATGTGATGGCAAAACCCGGAAAACATGCATTTATTCTCATTCTGGATCACCTGCAAGCAGGCTTTAATGTACCAAAAATTTTCCGTTCAGCAGAGACATTTGGCGCACATGAAATTCATTTAATTAATGTTGAGCCCTTTGATCCTGCACCGGCAAAAGGCGCATTTCGAAAGGTGCCAGCAAAATTTTTTGACAATATTTCAGATTGTTTTGCAGAATTAGAAAAACGTGACTATCACTTGTTTACTTTAGAAGCTGATAAAGGAAAAACATTATACGATGCAAAACTACCGGAAAAGAGTGCTTTCATTTTAGGCAATGAAGATAATGGAATCAGTTTTGAATATTCATCCTACCCAAATGTCGAATGTCTTAGCATTCCCCAATTTGGTCAAACTGAAAGCTTGAATGTCAGTATTGCAGCATCGATTGTTATGTATGAATATATATCTCAGTATCGAGCAAAGAAATAAATTTTACCCCGACCCTATTATGACAGCTTCATTAATTATTATATCAACAGGCAGAAAATGAAATTTAAACTTTTAAGTATTGGGCAGAAATTCAAATATCAAGATGAAGTGTATGTAAAAACATCTCCCATTGTTGCCAGTAATATTGAAACAGGTCATAACAAAATGATTCCTCGTTATGCTGTACTTACGTTATTAGATAACAGCAGTGAAAATATTCAAGACTCATCAAAAGAAGCTGTTATCGCAGAAGATGTACTTAAACAATTTAATCTTTTTTATGAAAAATGCATTGCGACACTTGAAAAGAATGATGTTCTTATACCAATAATAAAGGATGAATTAGATAAAGCGCGAGATGAATTTACTCAACACCTCACTCAAAAAATTTAAACTTTACAAAAAAAGCCTGCATCATTGCATAATACCGTTCAGTTAAGAGCATAAAAATTAAAAATCAGCTCCCTCCCCTTCAAGGGGAGGGGTGATTTATAATGATCC
>JAGLTQ010000165.1 GCA_023135195.1 Gammaproteobacteria bacterium
GAGGGAGGGGGAATAAAACCAAATCATTAAGTGAACGGCATTAGCATCATTGCAGGCTTTTTTTATATGCATTTAACTTTTAGGCTATGAGATCATCCGCAACATGATACTTAGGATCTTCCATTACGTTCACCTCAACCAAATCACCTGCATTTTTTAATAGCTCTCTACACTCTGGACTCAAATGACGTAAGTGCAATGTCTTACCTGCTTTAATATATTTTTCAGCAAGGTTATCTATCGCTTCAATGGCAGAGTGATCAGCTACACGTGAATTTTGAAATTCAATAATGACTTCCTGTGGATCCTCTTGCGGATTAAACAGTTCCATAAAGCTTTTTACTGAACCAAAAAATAAAGGTCCATTTAGCTCATAAATACGGATACCGTATTTATTATCATAGCCTTTCACATTTATATGTGAAGCATGTTCCCAGGCAAAAAATAATGCTGAAACAATTACACCGACTACAACGGCAACGGCTAAATCGGATGCCACGGTAACACCTGAAACAAGAATCAAAACAAATGCATCTTTCTTTGGAATCTTATCCATAATACGCAAGCTTGACCATTCAAACGTTCCCAGTACCACCATAAACATTACGCCAATCAAAGCCGCCATTGGAATTTGCTCAATCAAACTTGATGCAAATAAAATGAAAATCAATAAAAAGAGTGCTGCTGCAATACCGGATAAACGTTGACGACCACCGGAGTTAACATTGATCATACTTTGTCCGATCATGGCGCAACCACCCATTCCGCCAAAGAAACCCGTTGTGGTATTCGCAATACCCTGGCCAATACATTCACGGTTACCACGACCACGGGTATTTGTTATGTCATCAATTAATGAAAGAGTAAGCAATGATTCAATCAAACCAACCGCAGCTAAAATAAAGGCATACGGGAAAATAATACTCAGCGTTTCCCAGTTAAAAGGAACGGAAGGTAAATGGAAAGGTGGAAAGGCACCTTTAATTGAAGCCAGATCACCCACCTTATTAGTGTCAATATCAAACCCAATCACCATAAAGGAAACAACTAAAATAGCAGCAAGAGCCGCAGGAAATGCACCGGTGATCTTTGGTAAGAAATGCATAATCGCCATTGTTAAGGCGACTAAAGCCAGCAAGATATACATAGATGAACCCACCATCCACTCCATGCTTCCATCGGGTAATTTAATCTGGAAGTGTTGTAACTGAGCAAGGAAGATAACAATGGCTAATCCATTTACGAATCCCAACATGACTGGATGCGGTACAATGCGAATGTATTTACCAAGACGTAATATACCCGCCAGTATTTGAATTAAACCTGTCAGTACCACTGCGGCAAAGAGATATTCCACACCATGCTGAGCAACCAAAGCCACCATGACGACGGCCATCGCACCCGTTGCTCCAGATATCATACCCGGGCGGCCACCAAAAATAGCCGCTAATAAACCCACCATAAATGCTGCATATAAACCAACTAATGGATCAACACCCGCGACGAAAGCGAAAGCTACCGCTTCTGGAACCAACGCAAGGGCAACGGTTAAACCGGAAAGAATTTCATTTTGAAAACATGCGCGACTGGCACAACCCATCTGAAACATAAAATAACTCCGGGAAATATACGACTAATGGTAAAAAAAGAGGCGAATAATAGCAGGGTTGAGCCACTAAGGACACGAAGAAGAAGGTGAAATCGAAGATTGAGAGGCTGCCTGGGCCACACCAAGAAGATCATTTACTTAAAAAGATTGAAGCACTGGGCACACAGGGATCACGGGGAAATTCATTATAATAATTCGATGACAAAGTTTGGAAGTACAGTTAAGTTATTCTGCTTTAAAGACAAGATTCTCTCCCTGTATGCCCAGTGGTTTGTATATTTAGATTTCCTTAGTGTCATAAATTATTTCTCATATATCTGGCTCAACCAAATAAAGGTTTGTTGCTGATAGGTTTTTTTGAAACCTGCTTCAATAATCCAGCGTTCAATATCATCGGGATTATGAACAAAAGTACGAAAATCTGATCCTATTGATTTTAAACCTATAGCCATGATTTTAATTGCGACTTTAATAAACCAACGGCTACGAGGATAGGTTAAGGCATAAACATGCTTTGTTTTATTAACAGAATAATTAATCAATAACTCTGCATGAGGATAACAACATACAACTTTATCCAATATGGTGATATCGGCAGCTTCAACCTGATCGAGCAGTTCAATAAAATCACCTTGAATATATTCTAGCCGTTCACTCAAACCTTTCTCATCAGCCCATTGCTGAGCTTCTTTTAACATTTCAGGAGAAAAATCTATCCCAACTGCACTTTTAGCTCCTTGCTCTAAAAGAACCTGATGAAAATAGCCAACACCACTGCCCACTTCCAACAAGGTATTATTTTTATAGCCGGCATTATCAATACCCTGCATAAGCTGTTGTTGCGATGGTTCAAAACCATGTTTGCTAAAACGACGACGATAGCCTCGAGCAAAAAACGAAAATATTCGTCCTCCGGATTTTGAATGTGGGCAACAACAGCTCATAAGATTAACTATTCCTTTCCATCCATTTCACAGTGGCAGCCGTTCCAATAAACATACCTGTAAATGCCAGTATCGATTCAACAGACAATGTTGATATGCCTGTTAAACCCTGACCAACATTACAACCATAGGCCATAATGGCACCTGTACCCATTAAGCTGCCACCAATAGCAGCAAATTTAACGGTTCCTGCTTTTGGTTTTTCAAATTTGAAACGTCCGCTTAATAATGAAAATAATAAAGTTGCTGCTGCAATACCAATTACAAATGAAATTGCAAAAGACAGCCCAGGAATTCTTCCAGAAATTAAAATATAACCAAAACGAGCCAATGGACCCGAAACAGTAATCGCTGAAGGTTTAGATGGATCAAATTCATCCTGAGCCAAAACACCGGTAATATACCAACCAGCTACGACTAACAGACCAATGATGACACCAGCAAAAACCATATTTTTTGCATCTGGATTCCAGTTTTTAACCAGGTATGCCAACATTAAAATAATAATCACAATAGCTGGTAACCATTGTGGTAAACCCAACATTGCAGCAAGAGACACATCACCCTCTATATCAATTGCGGTATTGTGAGTAAGCCCTATTCTGATATCTTCTAAAAAACTAAACTGTGCAGATGCCGCAAGTAACATAAAGAACAACAACGCAATAATTGCATGCAAGCTACCTTCTACCGATCTTATTATTGTGCGCGTCGCACAACCTCCCGCTAAAACAGCACCAATACCAAAGATCAAGCCACCAAAACCCGCTCCAAACCAGTCAAATTGTGAATTACGATATGCAGATTCAGCGATGGCAACCGTATCAGTAAATTCAAGCAGCTGTGTTCCAGTGATAGCAACCAGTAATACAGTTAAAAAAGCGAGTACCTGACGATTGTCGTTTATTAATAATAAATTACCTGTTGCTGCAACCATGCAAAAGCGATGACGTTGAATTAATAAACCAAATACCGCACCTACAGCTAAACCACCACCAACTAACCACAGATTTAAATCTTCCATTTCATACCTCTAAATATAATTTCATCTGGAAAGCCATAACAACTATCTTTAAAATACCCATAGCACTTAATATCCATAGTATCTTAGATTAATACAGCTTCGACAACTTGTTATCTATTGAAAATTATTTATATCTTTTTATTCGCTAAAGCTCATTCTTAAATTTAACTCTGCTGGAATATATTAAATATGCACCAAGCATAACAATGGGAACACTAAGCCATTGCCCCATATTTAGAGTCAATATTGGCTCAAATGCCTCTTGCGGAATTTTAATAAACTCAATAAAAAACCGTGATCCAAAAATAACAATCATTAATAATCCCATCATAAACCCCGGCTTTAACTTTTCCCTGTGCTTTATATATAAAAAAGACAGCAAAATAAATAACAGTAAATAAACCAAGGCTTCATAAAGCTGTGCTGGATGTCGAGGTAATTGATCGACACGAGAAAAAACAACCGCCCACGGAACAGTTGTTGGGATACCTATTATTTCAGAGTTAAAAAAATTACCACTACGAATAAAAAATGAGCCTAATGAAATAACGATGGTCATTCGATCTAACAACCAGAAAAAATTAATATCCGATGTTTGTTTTGCATAAACATACATCGCAATTAACATTCCTGCTACACCACCGTGACTGGCTAAACCACCTTCCCATATTTTTAAAACTTCCAGCGGGTTTGCCAGGTAATAAGCCGGTTCATAAAACAGGCAATGTCCTAAGCGCGCCCCAAGTACAGCACCCAATACCATGTAGATAAAAATACTATCTAATGTTGCAAGAGACTTTCCTTCTCTCGAGTATATCCAGCGCATGATATGGAAACCCAAAAAGAATCCTGACGCAAAAAATACGCCATACCATCCAACACTCAATCCCCAAAAAGAAAACATTTCGGGTGATGTGTTCCAGTAAAAATAATTTGTTGTGTCCAATGTTTTTCCTAAACCAATTAACCTAGCAAATATTTAATCGCATCATTTAATTTTTGTAGCTTTTCTGTATCACCACCACGATCAGGATGATGTTGCATAATTAAACGACGATATTCCTGTTTTATCTTTTTATCGTCTACGGGATCTTTTAAACCCAACTCTAGTAATGCTGCTTCTCGATTATCAAAATGATTAAATTTATTCCAGAATAATGCCAGCATATCGTAAACATCTTCTTCTGAGGTGTTTTCTAAATTATTAAAATCCAGATAATATGCTTTTAATTTATCATCAAGCTGCAAACTATTTTCACCTTCCTGATATGGTAGCA
>JAGLTQ010000166.1 GCA_023135195.1 Gammaproteobacteria bacterium
CATCATCATTACTGGACAACACAACGACAGGAGTTACCGGTAACTCATTGCGTACCGCTTTTAAAGCATCAATATCACTAAGCCCCGGTAAGCCTAAATCCAGCAACACCAGATCCATATCCAGATTTTCAGTCATAACAGGCAATGCATCTTCATAACTGTTGGCATTAAAAATCTGGATATTTGGATCCAGTTTAACCAACACCAAATTCATGCCGTCTATGAAAAGACTATGATCGTCAATGAGTAATACTTTCATCCTTAAACCTACTCCATATCTCAAGCCATCATCGACTTAATTATATGTATTTATTAGGTGTATTTCATTAGGTATTACGGCTTAAGCCGAAAAGCTTAGATTAATTTCCCATAGTTTATGCCGTTTTCAGGTGGAAATTAATCTACTTTTAATATCTCCAGAACGAAAACCCACAAGAAATAGCTAGTTTTATCTAGTCGTTATAGTGAATACACCACATCACCCATAAAAAGGATAATGAACTCAGAAAATACAACAAAAAATGGGGATATAAAGAATGAAAAATATAATTTCACGATTATTAATGGCAAGTTCATTGATTGCGCTGACTGCCTGTGGTGGTGGTGGTGGCAGTACAGATGGTGGAAACAGCTCCCAATTTCTTGCCGAAGCACGCACAATTAGTGGCAATGACGCACACGGTGACACTGCTACAGAAGAATACACGCTTGAATTCACTGCGGTCGATGCAGCCGCTTCCCCATCCTTTACGCTTTATCTATGGGATTTACAGCTTTTAACCAACCAGGCAACAGTGACTCAAGCTTCTCTTGACGTACACATTTATCCCGATGGTGGCGCAGGAGAAACATGTACTCTATTCTGGTCAAATGGTTTGGCCACTTGCCGGTTCACCAGCCTGAATAATTCTTCACAATTAAATCTTGATCTAACGAATAACTCTGGTGCAGATATATCCTACTCGTATATTTTCTTACCTGGCACAACAACACCACCGGCTGACGGCAGTCTGGCATCACCACACCGAATTCCAGATTCTGTAATATATGATACTTATATTCCTGTAACTGCGGGCATAGTTGGTGGAACATCAGGTGACAGTTCTTATTACGTGGTTAATACAGGAAGTGCAGGCACTGCTTTTGATAGATCAATTATAGCGGTCACCGGAGGCAGTAATTCAGAGTTGTCTCTCGATTTATACAGTGACAGCAATTTCACAAACTCTGTTTATTCATGCGCAGATTTAAGCTCAGTAACTTGTGGAACGATGTATAACTTAACCGCAAACACCGATTACTATATGAAGATTACCAGCAATGGTAGTGCAGGTGCCTGGATCGTCTATCAATTAGATTTGATTCCTAGTAATGCAGCCTATGTCGATAACGGTATTAATATATATTTTCAAGATATATCTAACACCTATAGCGGTGAAGATTATTCTGTTTACATGTTTGATAGTAATGGAGTCGCTGTAGCAGGTGTTTGGGCTGATCATGGAACATTGGCAGCGGGTGGTGCTACTGTAAAACTCAAAACGTTAGATGCTAATGGTTGTGTAACAACAATAGATGCACCAAGAATTGACAGTGGTACCTACACCTTTGTAAGTGGAACGAAGCTTACACAAGTGGGAACAACTAAGCCCACCGCATGCCCATCAACAAGTGGCTACATTCGTATTGCTACAGAAGGATTTTCAACAGTAGAGGATATGAGTACTGTTAGCGCCTATAGCTCCATAACAATGTACCCCTATACGATGACCAAACTTGGAATAAACGCTGTCAGTGGAACAACCTCAAACGCTATGTATTGTAGTGTTTATGACTACAATTATACTGGTGCTGACGATAAGTATCGCCTGGGCTGGGCACCTATTGGTGGTGAAAATGGTTCTGTAACGACAGCATGGATTGGTATCAATGTACCCCAAGGCGGTAGCTATCGAATTCGCTGCCTTGCAGACATGAATAATGATGGAATTGAAAATAGCGGTGACAGTGTTTTTGAACTTCCTTTTTATTCAAACTATGATGCATCAAAAGAAATTGATGCAACATCTGGCTGGACAATTGTGCCTTAACGTAACTCTGCAGTAACAGGGCTAAATGTTCGCCCTGAATAATAAATAAACCTGACACCCCGCATTGCGGGGTGTTTTTTTATTTATCTTTCTAAACAGAATCCTGTAAACACACGGTCACGCACGGGTCGAACCAAGATAACCCTTTAATATATAAAGACTTATTTCGATAATAATGGGTGTTTAATCGCTTAAAACCACCTCTTCATCATCAAAAACAACGTTATAAGTGACATCTGGTTCTTTTAAGATAAACTTTTCACCTTCTAATTTACAAGACCGCCGCCCCTTTACACGAACAGCAAGTTCAGTTTCAACCCATTGCCTATGGGTTAGCTTGGTTCGCCCCTAAACTTAACAAACTTAAGTTGCTTAACTGGGGTGTATCGAAATGGTTGAGCACGTCATTATTTATTGTGCACTTCAACTAAAAATTACCCTGCCTTTCATTTTTTCTAAAAATAATACCTTATTTAAAGCTATATAATATAGTACATATACATACTATATTGATTTTAGACTATATCTGCTCTATATTAATCTAAGTACATATATATACTATTTCTGAATTAGCTCTTTTAGCTTCTATTTGGACTTTATTTTATTGAATCAGGTAAAAATCATGGAATATCCATTAAACACCACAAGTCAATTAAGACCATTGCTTATATCGCTAAGAAAGAAAAATAATCTTGGACAAGAGGAAGCTGGAGCAAAAGTAGGCTTATCTCAAAGAGGTTACGCTCGTATCGAGGCTAACCCAGAAAAAACAAGTTATAAGCGTATATTTGAAATACTTCAAGCTTTAGGTGTTAAAACCCTATTTATTGATGAAGAAAAAAGCCAGGATAAAGGGAATTTAGAGTGGTAGCTTCTACTAGTTTACGCAAAAGAGGCCTTAAAAACAGGCTACATATTTGGATGAATGGTCTTTATGTAGGAGTCTGGGTTCGTAACAAGAACAAAGCGAATACATTCAGCTACGATGCTGATTATTTAAAATCTCCATATCGTCGGCCACTTTCAATATCTCTACCCTTTTTAGCTGATGGATATGCTCATAAGGGAGATGTTGTAGACAACTTCTTCAGCAACCTACTACCAGATAACGAAAAGATATTAGATCGACTTCAAGCTAAATTCTCTACATCCTCTAAAAAATCGTTCGATTTACTTAGTGCTATTGGACGAGACTGTGTAGGAGCTATTCAATTATTACCAGAAGGTGCAAATCCTATCGACTGGGATATCATCAAAGCAAAACCTCTGTCGGATAAGGACGTAGAGAATATATTAAGCAACACAATAACATCATCTGTTGGTGCATTAACAGATGACACTGATTTCAGAATATCTATAGCTGGAGCACAAGAAAAAACAGCCCTTCTTTGGCATAACGAGCAATGGCACTTACCGGAATCAAGCACCCCTACTACACACATATTTAAGCTTCCTCTTGGTAAAGTAGGCAATATGGATGCAGATTTCAAAACATCTATAGAGAATGAATGGTTATGTTCAGAGATCGTATCAGCATACGGGATTAACACAGCCAAAACTGAAATAGTTAAATTCGGAAAGCAAAAAGTTTTGGTAGTAGAACGCTTTGATCGAAAGCTTAATTCTAAAAAAACGCACTGGCTAAGATTACCTCAAGAAGATTTTTGCCAAGCATTAGGATTCCCGCCTAACTTTAAATATGAGAAAGATGGTGGTCCTGGTATTGCTGAGATATTGAATCTACTTAACGGTTCTAAGTCTGCAGAAGAAGATAGAGCAACATTTTTTAAAGCTCAAATTGTGTTCTGGATGCTAGCCGCAATTGATGGTCACGCAAAAAACTTCAGCATATTCCATCTCCCGGAGCATAGTTTTAAATTAACTCCTTTGTACGATATTTTATCTGCTTGGCCAATTATAGGCGGCGGAGCCAATCAGCTTGCCATCCAGAAAGCAAAAATGGGAATGAGCGTAAAAAGTAAATCTAAACATTACAAAATTAACAATATACAACGTAGGCACTTCAATGCGATGGCAAAACAGTGTGGTCTAGGACAAGATGCAGAAAAAATAATAAAAGAAATTCTTCAGCAAACAGAAGATGTTATTTGTAATATTGAAAAATCACTTCCTCAAAAATTTCCAAAAAAAGTATCTTCCTCAATATTTAAAGGATTACGTCAATCCGCTAAAAAATTGAAAAAAATGCCGAGAGACTAATAATAAGACCAAGTTGCCAGTTAGGGTGCTTAACCACACCTGCGCGCACCATATTTGCGTGTCGCACGTGTCGCACCACAGTCGCACGGGTCGAACCAAGATAACCCTTTAATATATAAAGACTTATTTCGATAATAATGGGTGTTTATTCGCTTAAAACCACCTTTTCACCATCAAAAACAACGTTATAAGTGACATCGGGCTCTTTTAAGACAAACTTTTCACCTTCTAATTTACAAGACCGCCCCTTTGCAAGAACACCAAGTTCAGTTTGAATATTTCGAACAAAGGCTTCGTTTCCTACCGCAACACTGCTCGACCAAAAAGCTTCACGTTGCCCGGCATTGTCTTCAAGCGCGGTTTCAACCCATTGCCTATGCGCACCTTGCAAAGACGCTATGTTGCTGAAGCCGCATAACGGAACCAGCGCCGCCAAATTTATAATAGAGTAACGACTAGGTGGGTTTTGTATTTCGATATAGCCACCATGCTGCCAATCCTTAGGATGTTTAACCACACCTGCGCGCACCATATTTAAATCAATATAGGTGATGCATTTATGTAAGTGGCTGTCACTTTCAATCGCTGTAGCATGATAACGATCTTCCCAAAAAGCCCCCTTGCGATTTTTTCGCTGGTTGTAATGTTGAGCACTACGTCCAGCAATTAATTGCATCGACCTGGGAATAACCCCAACTTTCGTGTCTTGCACAAGCAAATGAATATGGTTTGATGTCACGGTATAATTCAACACGCATAAACCAAAACGTTTCTTTGCTTCAAACAACCAATGCAACCAGTGTTTTCTATCTTTAGAAAATTTTAATAAAAAGTCTTTTTGATGACAGCGATGAGTAATATGCCAAACTTGATTTGGCACAAAATGACGATTGGCTCTAGCCATATTACCTCTTCCTTAAAGTAACGATATTAGAGTTAAAAATAGTATTTTAAGTGTAAATAATGGGCTGTTTTAGATGATAAATCAATTTATTTCAAATGGTTAACTTGGTTCGACCCTGACACAACTCACCTGACACAAATACAAAAGCATCTTCTAACTTGGTTCGACCCTGACACAAATCTGACACATTTCATTCCCCTACGTAGTTAGACCACTGAAGAGCGACATTTGATTATTTCACACAAAATAACCACTATAACCTATGTATAACAAGGTTATATGCTATAAAGGATAACAGTTATTCAAATCCCATTGATTGCTCATAGGAAGTCCAATAATTGTAATATAGCTCCTTTCAAGGAGCTTAAAATGAGGAATGATTTTCACATGGCTGCAATGCTGACATTTGATGAAAAAGATTTTCAAAGTATTCTGAATGGCATGGTTGATGGTGTCATTATCATAGACCATCAAGGTTCCATTCTCATGTTTAATAAAACAGCTGAAACCATGTTCGGTTATCAACGTGAGGAAGTCACCGGCCGGAATATCAGCATGTTGATGCCAGAACCCGATTCCAGTAGCCACGATGCTTATCTTCACAATTTTATATCAACGAATGATGCACATATTATTGGTATTGGCCGTGATGTCACTGCCCTGAAAAAGAATGGCGAAACATTTCCAATGCATTTATCAGTTATTGAGTACCCAGCTCAAGTTGAAGGCAACAGATGGTTTATTGGATCATGCAAAGATATTACTCTTAATAAACAACAGGAAGAACAATTAAATCGAAGTATAAAAATGGAGGCTATTGGCAAACTAACCAGCGGCCTGGCGCATGACTACAATAATATGCTTGGTGTCATTTTAGGATACTCCGAATTACTAAGCGATAAAGCTAAAGATCAGCCCGAATTGATGGGGTATATCGAAGCCATACAACAGGCAGCTAATCGTGCGACGAGTCTGACACAAAAATTATTATCCATTTCCCGCAAACGTACTGATTCTGCTGAAGCGACCCAGATTAATGACATACTGAAAAATAATCAGGAAATATTATCTAAAACGTTAACCGCAACAATTAAACTATCAATACATACTGAAAATGATCTGTGGCCTGTTTTTATTGAGCAAGGTTGTCTGGAAGACACCATACTTAATTTAAGCATTAATGCCATGCACGCCATGCCGGAAGGTGGTGAATTGGATTTTACCACATCAAATATTCATATCGCTTCAGTGGATGCACAAGTACTCAATATACCTTCAGGAAATTATGTCAAATTATCCATTAGAGACACAGGTATTGGCATGAAAGAAGATGTTGTATCACATATTTTTGAACCCTTTTATTCAACAAAGGGAGATAAAGGTACTGGCCTGGGCTTAAGTCAGGTCTATAATTTTGTAACAGAATCAAACGGTACCATTCGAGTTTATTCAGAACCTGGGCTCGGTACCTGCTTTTCAATATTCTTACCTCGATACCGGCACGAGCAATCTAATAATGAGCCAGCTAATGCAGCCCCGGATAAGGAAAATAAATTAAATGGCTCAGAAAACATTTTGATTGTTGACGATGAACCAGAGCTCTTAAGACTAACCAAAGATATATTACTTTCTTATGGATATACGGTATTTAGTTCATCTAGTGCAAAAGAAGCTTTGCTAACACTTGAAAATGAAACAATTGATCTAGTAATAAGTGATGTTGTCATGCCGGACATGGATGGTTTTGAACTTGCACATATAATCAGTTATACACATCCTAATATTAAAATACAGCTCTGCAGCGGTTTAGCAAATGTTACAGGTAAAACCGTTACTAATGAAACACTTGCTAAAAATATACTAACAAAACCTTTTACGTCCAAACAAATTTTAACCAATGTTCAGGAATTGCTAAATAATTAATATAGATTAAATTTTATTATAAATGTCATTTAATATACTTAAATAAAAAACATCAAATCAATCATTCCTCATCCACATCATCCGCATCAACCTGCCCTGATATTTTACGTCGAACATGTGACCAGGAAATGCCAACTGCTAAAACGGCAGATATTAAAACTAAGATAACCCAGTTCATTACTGTTACGTTATCTAGGCTCAACCATTCCCAGTCTATTAAAAGCCACAAAATAGCTGCAAAAAATAATGCTGCTAATGTTAGACCAATCAAACCAAGTGAACGAAGTGTAGCTCGCAGATATATTACCCAACCAATAATTAAGCTAATGCCTGCCAAACCTAACAACGGACTAAAGTTAGAAAAGTTATCTCGTAACCAATGAAAGTATGAATATTCACTTGGATTATAGGTAAGCATCACCAGTAATAAAGCAAACAAAAATCTTAAAAGAAAACCTTGTACAGTTATCGGCTTCATATTTTTTCCTATGTTTAACTAAAAATAGCGAAACCTACTTCCGTAGGATAACCAACGTACCGGCAATAAGCGCAAGCACACCCATCACCATACTTTCGTATTTAAAGTTCAGACTTATCAGCGAATTTAATCCAGTTAAGACTAACCACGCACCTAAAAAATATGGCCATAATTTCATTGTTGCATTCCTATAATTATCAATCTTAATAATGTAATAAACCAATACAGATTGCCGCGCTACGCTCGCAATGACAGGTCTAAATTCATTATTGAAGAATAAAGGAGATTATCAACAAAGGCGACAACTAGATTCAGGGTCTTCGTTGCACAGCGCCCAAAATGACAAAAATATCCCATAAAAAAAGCCCCGTCTCGAAAGACGGGGCTTTTCAAACCTCAAAACTACTTGAGGCTTAGGAATTTTGTGGCAAATCAAGGCGCAGAATGTGCGAGCAGCGCAATGTAGATGAAATACATAATCTATACAGAGCAGCGGAACACGTTCTGCAACGCATATTTTTCAGGCACAAAAAAGCCTCGTCTAAATAGACAAGGCTTTCTTATAGCAATGGTAGTCTGAAAATGTCGGAGTTGAGATGGATGCAAGGCGGTTAAATAACCGTAGCGCAGCGTACGTTAAAGTACGTGAGCAACGGAAGTATTTAACCAACGCCGCAGACGCTCAAGTCCGGCATTTTCGGGCTGGCATTTACATCATGCCGCCCATTCCACCCATACCACCCATATCCGGCATCGCTGGAGCAGCAGCCGGATCAGAAGGAAGATCAGCAATCATTGCTTCTGTTGTAATCATAAGACCGGCAACTGAACCTGCATTTTGTAATGCTGAACGCGTTACTTTAGTTGGATCTAAGATACCCATTTCGATCATGTCGCCGTATTCAGCGTTACTTGCGTTATAACCAAAGTTACCTTTACCTTCTGCAACTTTGTTTACAACAACTGATGCTTCATCACCTGCGTTTGCTACTATTTGACGCATTGGCTCTTCCATTGCACGACGTGCAATAGTAATACCGATGTCTTGATCGTGGTTATCACCTTTAAGTTTAGCTAAAGATCCTGCTGCACGAATCAATGCAACACCACCACCGGGTACAACACCTTCTTCTACTGCTGCACGCGTTGCATGTAATGCATCGTCAAC
>JAGLTQ010000167.1 GCA_023135195.1 Gammaproteobacteria bacterium
TCAGATGTTATTGACGTTAATGCAAAAGATATTAAAGCAACGCCAGACTTTGGAACAACACTTAATACAGAATTCATAAATGGCCTGGCAACGAGTAATGAAAACATGGTGATGTTACTGGATGTGGATAAATTATTATCCGTCGATGAAATGACTGCTTTGGCACAGTTAAGTGATGCAAGTTCAGAACTAAAAGATTCTGGTGAAGAGGACAGTTAAGTGAATTTTCTTGTTAATTTATCAATCAAAATGAAGGTTCTTTTGTTGTTGATATTTCCCATTCTTGGTTTGGCCTTTTTTGCAGTTACTAGCGTGACTGAAAAAACGGCAATTGTTTCTGAGATGGAGTCGGTGCAATCACTTGCACAATTAGCAGTTAGAGTCAGTGCTCTGGTGCATGAAACACAGAAAGAGCGCGGTGCTACGGCAGGCTTCCTTGGTAGCAAGGGCAAAAAGTTTGTTACCGAATTACCTGCGCAACGTAAAAATACAGATTTAAAAAGAGACGAACTCAATAGTTTCATGGAAACGTTTGAACGAGATATCTATAGCAGTGAATTTAATAATCAGTTGAGTAGCGTACTGAGTAAGCTGGAAAAAATTCAAGGTATACGTAGTGAAGTGAGCTCGATGAATATTTCAACGGGAAGTGCGATTGGTTATTACACGGGTATGAATGGCGCTTTTTTGAATATCATCGGCCAGATGACTGAACTGAGCAATAGTGGCGAAGTGACACGACTTATTGCTGCTTATACCAATTTCTTATTAGGTAAGGAACGTGCGGGTATTGAACGTGCGGTGATGTCTAACACCTTTGCCAGAGACAACTTTGGACCGGGTATGTTCAATAAGTTTGGCACACTGGTTGCTGAGCAAGATACCTATGCGCGTGTATTCGGTTCATTGGCGAGTAAAGAAGCGAATCAGATCTTTGAGCAAAAAATGAGTAGCCCGGTGGTTGATGAAGTTGATGCAATGCGTAAAGTCGCTTATGCCAAGGCAAGTGAAGGCGGTTTTGGTATTGAGGCAGGTAATTGGTTTGGCACTATTACCAAAAAAATCAATTTGCTCAAAGAGGTAGAAAACTGGTTGTCAGATAATCTTCTGTCACAAGTTAATCGTTTACATGGAGCGGCCAGTGCGGCACAAATATTTTATATCATCCTTGCTTTAGTAGTAGGAGCCGTAGCTATGTTTCTGGCACTGATGATTGCACGTAACATTACTGGCGCTCTGGGACAGGCATTAGTAGCACTTAAAGATATAGCTGAGGGTGAAGGAGATCTAACGCAACGCCTTGATGAACATGGCCGTGATGAAATTGCCCAACTTGCTATAGCCTTTAACAAGTTTGCCAGCAAGATTGAAACTATGGTATCTCAAATTAAAAACTCGGCTAATTCAATTAACACTTCAGCCACTGAAATTGCAGCGGGTAATGATAATCTTTCTCAACGTACAGAAGAACAGGCTTCTTCTCTTGAGGAAACTGCATCCAGTATGGAAGAAATGACTTCAACCGTAAAACAAAATGCAGATAACACACGTCAGGCAAACCAACTTGCTATGAGTACTCGTGAAGAAGCTGAAAAAGGTGGTGAAGTACTGTCTAACGCGGTTGATGCAATGGGTGCGATTACCGACAGCAGCAAAAAAATCGCCGACATCATTGGCGTAATTGATGAGATTGCTTTCCAAACTAATTTACTTGCATTAAATGCTGCAGTTGAAGCAGCGCGTGCTGGTGAACAAGGTCGTGGTTTTGCGGTAGTGGCAAGTGAAGTACGAACACTAGCAGGACGCAGTGCCGATGCTGCGAAAGAAATTAAAGGTTTGATTACCGATAGTGTTGATAAAGTCGAACAGGGTAGTGAGCTGGTTAATGCATCAGGTAAAACACTTGAAGAGATTGTAACCGGTGTTAAAAAAGTGACCGATATTATTTCTGAAATTGCTGCTTCCAGTCAGGAACAAGCTAATGGTATTGAGCAAGTGAACAGTGCCGTGATGCAAATGGATGAAACCACTCAACAGAATGCAGCTCTGGTTGAAGAGGCCACCGCTGCCAGTATCTCAATGAAGGAACAAGCACAAGGTCTGAATCAACTGGTAGGTCAGTTTAATATTGGCGATATCACATCAACAACTCAGACAACAAAACCTGTTAAGACGCATATTAAAAAACAGGCTGAGCAACAAGATGAAAAAATCAATACGGTGAGAACAACACCTAAACCAGTTGCTGCTCGTACTGCAACGGCTGATTCAGAGTGGGATGAGTTTTAGAAAATTTCCACTTTAAATAGATGCTAAGTAATAAATATTATTTAAAGAGTATAAATACAGAACTAAACGTCGAGCCTAATAATTTAAGGCACCGATTCAAAGCAAAGGAGCTTTAAAATGAAATGGTTAACTGATTTAGGTATAGGTAAAAAAATTGCAGGGGGCTTTGCTGTTATGGCCGTACTCATGGTTATTACGGTAGTGATTGCGTTAAGCCGTATTGACTCTAATCAGGAAATCAACACTCGTGTGTTTGAACTACGTACTCCAACGGTACTGGCTTCTAATCACATGTTGAATGGAATTAATCATTCTCTGGCTGCATTGCGTGGATATATGATTCTTAGTGCCGACAAATTCAAAACAGAGCGTCTCAAAGCCTGGGAAAATATTGATGATGCCTATGACAGAATGACTAAATATTCTGCAAACTGGACTAACCCTGCGAATGTAGAAAAATTAAAAGTAATGGGTGAAGTATTAAAAGAATTTAAAGTCGCGCAACAAGAAATCGAAGCCATTAGTGGCACAATTGATAATACACCGGCAACTAAAATTTTAGTTACAGAAGCTGCGCCACGCGCAGCAGTTATGGTGTCTGAAATTACTAAAATGATTAATATGGAAGCTAAGTTATCTGCCACACCGGAACGCAAAGCGTTATTAGGTATGATGGCGGATGTTCGTGGTTCAACCGGGTTGGCTTTAGCAAATATTCGTGCATTCCTTTTAACCGGTGATCAGAAGTTCAGTAAAACATTTGATAAGTTTTGGGCTACAAACGTTAGACGTTTTGCAGATTTATCAAGAAGTGCTCACCTTCTTTCTTCAGCACAAAAAGCATCTTTCAAAAAATTCTCTGTAGCTCGTGTTGAGTTTAAAGATCTTCCTCCTAAGATGTTCAAAATTCGTGGTAGCAAAGGCTGGAATCTCGCTAATCTTTGGTTAGGTACTAAAGCTGCGCCACGTGCAGGTAAATTGGTTGCAAGCCTGACTGCAATGATTAAAAACCAACAAAAATTGGCAGATACTGATATAGAAACAGCAACGACTTCTGGTGATAATTTGAAAAGTTTCATGCTGATACTGGGTGCTATTGCAGTCCTTATCGCTATTGTAGTGGCCTACTTCATTGTCAATATGATTACCAAACCTGTAATTCAAGCTGTAGAAGGCATAAGAACAATTGCTTCAGGTGACCTTACACAGCGTTGGGATGTTAAATCAAAAGATGAGCTGGGTAATATGCTGGCTGATATGAATGGTATGGCAGATGCACTGACAGCAGTAGTAACTGATGTGCGTGAGGGTTCAAATAGTATTGGTTTATCTTCCAACGAAATTGCAAAAGGTAATTTAGATCTTAGCCAGCGTACTGAAGAAGCCGCTTCTTCTCTGGAAGAAACTGCATCCAGTATGGAAGAGATGACATCAACCGTAAAACAAAACGCAGATAATACTCGCCAGGCTAATCAACTTGCTATGAGTACTCGTGAGCAAGCTGAAAAAGGTGGTGAAGTACTATCTAAAGCAGTTGATGCTATGAGTGCAATTACTGCCAGTAGTAAGGAAATTGCAGACATCATTGGCGTAATTGATGAGATTGCTTTCCAAACTAATTTACTTGCATTAAATGCTGCAGTTGAAGCAGCGCGTGCTGGTGAACAAGGTCGTGGTTTTGCGGTAGTGGCAAGTGAAGTACGTACCTTAGCTGGACGCAGTGCTGATGCAGCTAAAGAAATTAAAAGTTTGATTACCGACAGTGTTGATAAAGTCGAACAGGGTAGTGAGCTGGTTGATGCATCAGGTAAGACACTAGAAGAAATTGTAATCGGTGTTAAAAAAGTGACCGATATTATTTCTGAAATTGCTGCTTCCAGTCAGGAGCAAGCTAATGGTATTGAGCAAGTGAACAGTGCCGTGATGCAAATGGATGAAATGACGCAACAGAATGCAGCATTAGTTGAAGAAGCGACAGCAGCAAGTCGTTCTATGGAAGAGCAGACACAAGTACTAAACAAAAGAATGGAATTCTTTACTGTTGAGGGTTCGGGAACAAGTAATCAGGCATCAACCTCTGTTTCTGCACAACCTAATCAAGATAAACCAATTGAAATCAGTGCCGCGAGAGAAGCACGTAAATCATCAACTCTGGAAAAACAGATGCAGCCAGCACGTGCATCTGCAACAGGTACTAATGACTCAGAGTGGGATGAATTTTAAATAATATTTATCCACTGTTTTATTTAAAGTAATTTATAAATACTAAAAATACATAAAAGGGTGTCAATACTATAAATGCCACTGGATGGCATATACAAAAGGTTAAAGTTATGAGAGTTAATAAGCCAGTCACGAATAATGAAGTTCAATTTGGTAAGGAAGTTGAGATAACATCAACGACCAACCTGAAAGGTATTATTGATACAGCTAATGAAGATTTTATTAATATCAGTGGATTTGAATGGAGTGAAATTGAAGGTAAGAATCACAATTTGGTACGACACCCTGATATGCCAGCGGAAGCTTTCGCTGATTTGTGGACACATTTAAAAGCCAATAAACCCTGGATAGGGCTGGTAAAAAACCGAACTAAGAATGGTAGTTTTTATTGGGTGGATGCTTACGTAAGTCCGCAGTATGTAGATGGACAAATTACGGGTTACCAGTCTGTTCGCGCTAAACCGAAAGAAGAATGGATAGATCGTGCTTCAAAATTATACAAAAAAATTATGGCAGGTAAGTCAGAGGATGATAAACGCCGTTCCAAATTAGATGAGGTTAAGTTAGGGCTTAACTTTAGTGTTGTGACGAAGCTGGATATTGCAGTTGCATCTGTATTAATTCCTTTATTAGCTGTCTTTGCTGTGTTTGGGAATGTTGGATTACCTTTACTGTTAGGTGCTGGCGTGGTTGCTTTGGCTGCAACACATTTTGCTATGCGTTATAACATGAGGCATTTAATACGTTTGTCGAATGAATCTAAAGCTATTGCGGACAATTTATTAGCGCAATATCTCTATACAGGAACAACAGATGAAGTTGGGCAACTTGCTTATGCGACGACATTTGCTCAGGCTAAATTACGTACTGCGATTGGTCAGGTCCAACAATCATCGGAAGTACTTGAACGTACTTCAACTGAAATTGAGAGTGGTAACATCCAACTTTCTCAACGTACAGAAGAAGCGGCTTCTTCTCTGGAAGAGACGGCATCAAGTATGGAAGAGATGACATCAACCGTTAAACAAAATGCCGACAATACTCGCCAGGCAAATCAGTTGGCAGCTGGGACACGTAAGCAAGCTGAAAAGGGTGGTGAAGTAGTTGGTAAAGCTATTCTTGCAATGAGTGAAATAAACTCTAGTAGTAAGAAAATTGCAGACATCATTGGTGTGATTGATGAAATTGCTTTCCAAACAAATTTGTTAGCCTTAAATGCTGCAGTAGAAGCAGCACGTGCCGGTGAGCAAGGCAGAGGTTTTGCGGTAGTGGCAAGTGAAGTACGTACCTTAGCTGGACGTAGTGCTGATGCTGCTAAGGAAATTAAAGGCTTAATTAGTGACAGTGTTGATAAAGTTGAGCAGGGCAGTGAACTGGTTAATGAATCGGGTAAAACACTTGAAGAGATTGTTGGTGGTGTTAAAAAATTAACAGACATTATTGCAGAAATTGCTGCTTCCAGTCAGGAACAAGCTAATGGTATTGAGCAAGTGAACAGTGCCGTAATGCAAATGGATGAAATGACACAACAAAATGCTGCTCTTGTTGAAGAAGCTGCCGCAGCGAGTACCGAAATGACAGGTAAAGTTAAGTTATTATCCGGTTTGGCGTTACAGTTTAAGTTAGAAGATAATTAGAAATACGTTAGGTTTTATTTATTAAAGTGATGGAGATAAAAGACAATGCGTCTTTTTGCAGTAATTAATCAGAAAGGCGGAGTGGGGAAAACAACAACCGTAGCCAACCTTGCTTATGCATTAGCTGAGCGAGGTAAACAAGTTACGGTTATCGATCTTGATCCGCAAGGTTCATTGTCTGCCAGTTTAGGAATTGATACGCGTAATGTTTCAGGCATTGATGATGTTTTGATTAGTGAAGCTGAAATTTCTGACGTGTTAGTAATGGCACGTGAAAACCTTTACCTGGTTCCTGCAGGTAAAAACTTGAGGCAGTTAGAACAACATAGTGAAGGTTCGGCAGCACAAGCTAAAAATTTAAAAGCAGCACTTAAAGATTTGAATGATCAGGATTTTGTTTTTATAGATTGCCCTCCAGCATCGGGTTTTCTTGTTATTAGTGCATTATTTGCAGTAGAAGAAATCCTTATCCCTGTAGCCAGTGAATATTTATCTCTGCATGGTTTATCCCACTTGATGGGTACAGTTAACATGTTTGAAAAGTCACTGGGAAAAACATTTAAACAATGGGTTGTGATAACACGCTATCATCAAAGACGTAAACTAGCGCAAGATGTGTATCAGAGCTTAGTTGAACATTTTCCAAAACAAGTATTAGCAACGCCAATTCGAGAGACCTCAGCATTAGCTGAAAGCCCCAGTTTTGGAAAAACAGTTTTTGAATATCGTGGCAGCAGTAATGGCGCAGAGGATTATTTCTCTCTTGCTGCTGATTTATTAAAAGGAAGGACATTATAATGGCCAAACAAAAGAAATCGATGATTGGACTGGATCCATTAGCCTGGCTTAAAGATGAAGCTGAAGATGCTGAAATTATTGAAGAAGATACAGCAGCGAGTAAAGCCAAACCAAAGAAAAAAGCAGCAGCTAAAAAAACAACTGCTAAAA
>JAGLTQ010000168.1 GCA_023135195.1 Gammaproteobacteria bacterium
CACTATCATTCAAAAACGAATCTTTATTTTCTAAATAAAGTTCTAACTGATAAGCTTTTGTGCCTTTAACCGCTTGCCAGCTAAATATAGTGTCCGTTTGTAAGAGAGTATTGTTATGCGGTGATTTTGTTTTTAGTAAGGACAGTGAAGATGCACTTTTATTCGTAGCATTACCTATAACGTTGTAGCGTAATACAGGAAGTCCTTCTGGCAAGTAATTAGTGAATATTACACCTTGAGGGTTAGATGACGTTTTTAGTATTTGTAAACGTACAATATACTGTCCCGTTGTAAACGTCGGTAATTGAGGGCTTTGTAATGTAATGCGGCCACCTGCACCAAGATATTTACGCAAAGAACTGAGGCGAGTATATATTGGCTTAATAATATTGTTTTTCAGTTCAGCGACCTCCCAAAAAGCATCAAGCAAACCTGTACCCGTGTATTTTAGTTCAGCGGATGCATATAGTCGGCTAGTTGGTTTAACTAGTTTATAGTTAGAGTTGTCATAAAAACGCAATGACTCACGACTAATGCTTAAGTTAGTATTTAGTAGGTTTATTTTTACCGTGGCTGTTGAAGGAGTACCATCCGTAAATGTTCGAGAATAATTTATCGTTGTAATACCTAATTTTTGTGCTCCAGCAATAACACTATGAGGAAGGGTAAATGACTCAGGTGCTGTATTACATAAGATGCTCTGTGCTCCTATAACGCAATTAATATTAAGCGTACTCACTATGTTATCTGCGCTTATTGGCTTGCCTGTTGCAGGGTTTATAAAAGTACCTACTGTTGAACTATGTAAAGCAGCTCCACCCGTGACGCTCCAGGTAACAGATATAGGTGCATTGGTGTTAACCGAATAATAGATAGATACAGGTGAAGCTGCCGCACCCGTTGTGGCTGATGATTCTGTGATGATGCTTAACATCACAACGATACTTAATATTATTTTTTTCATACTAACGCCTATTTAATTGAACTTGATGGCAAGGTCATCGTTACACCAATATATGCCTGATAAGTTTCTAAGCTCTGTCCAGCAACAAGTTTATCAATGGTGTTTTGATAGGCTCCGCTAAAAAAAAGATCAAACCCGGGCTTATTATTTTTAGCCTTAATCCACTTCCAGTTTAACTTGAACCCCATCGCCGCAATGTCTACATCTTGCAAACTACTCATTGAGTCGCTTTTAGTTATTGATTGGTTCAAATTTATTTGAGCAGTAAGTCTTTTTGTAAAATGATAATTAACTCCAAAATTGTATAACATCGTATTTGAATGATTATTGTCAGAGGAAAAAAGAGTATCTTGTGATTGAATAGAGGATGTAAGTGAAAGTTGTTTGCTTACTTTAATATTCGCAGAGAGATTATGAGCATCGGTAAGAGTATTGTTGCTAGTATTTACTTTGTCCTCCAAGTCACCTTTCGAATATACCCACGCCCAACTCCATCCCTCTTTAGCAAATCCCAGAGAAAGGGCTTTTGTTAGCGTGTTTAACCTGATATCTCCTGAAGGTAATAACGTATCTTTTATTTTATTTTGATCAATGCTACTAAGTTGAAAGCTCAAGGTTGGGATCCCTATGGAGTCAAATAGCGTGCCTTTCTCCGGTTTTTCCGCAAGGTTGTAATTTAACAGGGCTTGATAAAGATCTGTTCCAATTTGTGGCTTTGTGGGATCTTCATCAACATTGTCCGTTTCTTTTGCTACTAAAAATTGTGCGCTAATATTAGTCCAATTAGTATTTAGAAATAATCGATTAAGACTTTTGTCGTTTGGTAGGCCGGGGTTAGCAATAGAAGCAAACAGAGTACTTACTTTGCTTATCTCTAATCCTGTATTCCAGAAAAAACTACTGTCCTTATTTTCTGATTGCGGACTATATGTTGCCAAAAATGAATGTGCATAACCTTTACCGTTAATGATATCTATATCAGAGGTATTTGCAGTAACAATGTCATTTATAGATTCTGCATATTCAAATCGCACTCTTAATTGTTGCTTGTACAATCTTGAGTCTGCAACTAATGTCCAAGCATCACCTTTTTGATCTGCTTGAATAGCACCTTCTGATTCAGCCAGTTTATTTTTCTTTCCTGACAAGTAGCTAGCAGAAAGATATAGTTTTTCAGGGTTTTCGGTAATTGGTTGGCTTTCCCAACTAACCCCTGTTACTTTATTATTTTCATCACTTAGTCCAAGGCCATCTTTTATGCCCGAGATTGCTTCTGCACGCATAATAAAACCCGTTGCTGTACTGTTAATAGAATCAATGCCTGTACTGGCAGATACCCCTCTGCGATTAAAGTCTGAAATAATAAAATTATTTTGAGTCAGGTTATGGTGACCAAGATTAAACTGGCTAGTATTACTTTGCGCGGTAAGTAAATAATCGGCAATATCTAACTCTCTTCGATGTACCGTTTGAGATGGCTCACTGTTGTAAATTAAATTAGTGTTTCCTTTAATTTCCCAGTCATTATTTGCTACTCGCCCCAGTAGTTTAGCTGCACCCTGAGCTGAAAATGTATCTGGTTTCGGTAGAGCTAAATTTTTGTCTGCTACACGATGTGAAATTGTTATGTTGCTATCAACGATATAATCAACTTCTTGAAATACAGAAGAGTCTCGTACTTCAACTTCCCAAAATCCTTTTTCAATTATACTGCCATCATCACTGTATTCTACTAAACGAAGGGTATGCTTACCCCATTTTAAAGCCTTCACGGGAGTGTAATAAGATAATTCACCTTTACGAATTATCATTGCAGTAATATCAATATTATCTAATTCAAAAGCGAGTGACTGGTATGCTTTTTTAGAAATACCTGTTGGAATTTTAATCTGGAAAATTTCCAACGGTTTGCGAAACTCAGCATTTTTAAGCTGCACTAGCTCTGGCGACCAGTCAAGAGCAAAGGTGGAGGATGATATTAGGCCAAAAGTAATAACACCCAACATTATTTGAGATCTTATTTTATATTGAAACATTATCTTTATCTGTATCTGTACTTAAAATTACACACAAAACTCACCGTGTTTAGTCTGCTGGATTCTGGTTCGTTTGTAGTCAAAGGGTGTAAAACATATAAAAATAACGTGTAATTCTTATATTCAGCTGATGTTAAAGATATTCCATTAGCGTTATTTTTAATAACGGATAAATTAACACTCAATATTGGGACTTAGAAGTACAGATTCTGTAGTAGAGGAATACGATTTTTATGAGGATTATATAGATGAAAAATTATGTCTTTTAGCACAGAAAGCTTCTTTACTATGTGAATGCCGGGGACATTCTGATTTAAGTAACGGTGACTAAGATATAGGTTTACTTACGTGAGATATGCGGGGAAAATAAATCCTGCCGTTTTTCCAAAGCACAAGGTAATGGTTTATTCTGAATATTTTATTACTCTATCAGGTCTACAAAACTTGGGGCTTTAAACGAGTTACCAAAACTCGACTGGAGGCTTAGTTAATATGAAATAGACTCTATTTATAGTTGTTTTATAGAATCTCAATCGAACATTTTAATGTAATTAAAACATTCTACCTATATAACAATCAGATATTGATGCCTAACTTTGACAGCCATTACCAATACAGCAAGTACAATCATCCAAAAAAGTACAAAAATAATTAATGACTGTTTAGCTTTTTTCTTTTCATACCACGTTCTGGGTTTTACGCCCTTCAATAAGAATGCAATGTTTGATGCGAGGTTAACGCATACTATATTTACCGCAAGTAATAATGCTGCGCCCAATGCATGCTGATAATTACCTGAACCTAACATTAAGCCTACCGTTGCAGTAGGTGGTAATATCGCAACTGCAACCATGACACCAACTAGTGAATTTGACATACCTGCTGTTAAAGACAAGACCGCTGCTGCTCCAGAGACAAGAGCAAGCACAATACCATCCATGCCTACATCGGTTCTTGTCATGAGCTCATTACTATCAAAGTTTAGCGGCCAAAGTAATCCAATTAATATAGAAAGCCCCAATGCAGTAAACAAACCCGCTACATTAGACTTTAATGCTAACCAGAGTAGCTTACCTTCACCTAACGATGTGGCAAAAGCCAGTGCCATATTAGGCCCTAATAAAGGTGCGATCACCATAGCTCCAATCACAACCGCCACATTATCTTCAAGTAAACCTATCGCGGCTACGATAGTAGACATAATAACCATGTACATAAAATTACTATCAAGCTTAGCGCCTGCAACTATTTTTTGATAAAGTTCTTCGCGACTCCTGGTAATACTATTTTTTTTCTCATCATCTAAATCCTCATCATCTATGCGTGGTAATGCGGCTTCAACAGGCAAAACTAAAATACGCGTGTCATCTGCCGTTGCTAACAGTGACTGCAAAGCATCCATTACCGCTTGTTGTCTTTCCGGTCGAACCAATAACCGTGTACTGCAACGGCCATCTTCATCCTTGTGTCCTACCCAAATATCAACAACCTCTTGTTGTGCTGCAATACCGCGCAATGTATCTACATGACCTTGATCTGTTATTACTTCAATAACCCGCATTTAAACTTTTACCCTATTACTATCATTAAGTTAATCCCCTTAAAGGGGAAGGCGAGGGAGGGTGATTTATAAATATCCCCTCCCCCTAGCCCCTCCCTAAAGGAGGGGGAATAAAATTGATTACATTATTATCTTTGTAAACCTTCTTCAACTTCATCGCGCTTTTCTTTACTTAATAACAACTCAATTAGCGTCAAAGTGAAATCCATTGCAGTACCAGGGCCTCGTGAAGTAATCACGTTTCCATCTATTACCACTGACCTTTCTTCATACGTCATGTTATTAACGGGAAATTGATCAAGCGCACCGGGAAAACTGGTGGCATGCTTGCCTTCTAATAAACCTGCAGTTGCTAATACTCTGGGTGCAGCACAAATTGCTGCGGTGTATTTATTATTTGCAGCCAGCTTTTTTACCATTGTTTGAATTCGAGGATCGTTATTTAAATGATCAGCACCAGGCAATCCGCCTGGTAAAACGATCATATCAAAATCCTCTTCTAAAACATCCTTTAACTGTTTATCAGCTAGCAACTTCATACCTCGACTGGCAACAATAACTTGATCATCAAGCCCGGCAGTAATCACTTTGATTCCTGCACGTGTTAATAAATCAGTAATGGTAATGGCTTCAAGTTCTTCACAGCCTTGAGCAAGGGGAACAAGAACGGTGGGGATAGCTTTTAATTCAGATTGTTTGGTTTCCATAACGCAAGTCTTCTTTGTTGTTGTAAAGAAATAAGCGTAGACACGGGTACAAGTTTAACGCCTTTAGCTTCTAACTCAGGCAACCATTTTTCTAAAATGGCGAGTGTTATTTTTTTAGGGTGGGCTATTGCGAGAGCAGTTCCTTTACGTTGAGCTCTTTTAATAAGCTTTTTAAGTTGTTTTTTAATAAACACTTCTGATTCTTCATGATCAATAAAAATATCACGCTTAATACTTTTTAAACCTTCTTCCCTTGCTATTTTTAAAGCAACACTATCACTTGTCGTTTTGCTATCAACAAAAAATAATTTTTTATCGCTAGCCACTTCACGCATTAACCTTGTCATCCAAAGTTGGCTTTTCGTTAATAAACTACCCATGTGATTATTAAAACCACTGGCATAGGGAATTGAATCAATATTTGATTCCAGAACTTTGATGAATTTTTTTTCGGTCATGCCTTCTGTTAATCCACCAGGACCTAGTTTTTTTCCACCGATTGCTTCCATTGGCAAGTGCAGCATTACTTCTTTGTTTTGCGCATGAGCAATTTGAGATAATTCATTTACATGAGGGGCATGTGGTAAAAATGAATACGTTACTGCGCCTGGTAACTCAATAGCACGATGACCATATTTCAGACGATAACCCATGTCGTCAATAATGATGCTAATAGCGGGTTGATTAAAAACAGGAGTATTAGTGGCGGAAGGTTCACTGGCCTGAGTAACTTCTATTAAAAAAGTTAACAGACCAATGAATAAATATCGAAATCCATTTTGGTTTTGTTGATTTCGATTTAACACTTTATTCTAAAAGAAATTATCTTTGTAAGTTTTTAACTAAGCTAAGGCCTTTTAATAAGTTTAATGCTTCATATAAGGCATAATCATCTTTGGCTAGTACCAGCTTGCTGTCCTTATCTTTACTATCTTTTTTGCTGGTACTTTCTTCTTCACTATCGCCATTTTTCAAATGACGCGTTAAATCTTTTTCTTTAGTCCGTTTAAAACCATTATCATCTTTCTTCGATACTTGTACATCGTCAATTTCTATATCGGGGATGATACCTTTTGCCTGAATAGATGTGCCTGCTGGCGTGTAATAACGTGCGGTTGTTAGTTTAAGTGCACTACCGTTACCTAAAGGAACGACTGTTTGTACAGACGCTTTACCAAATGACTGGGTACCCATAATAATGGCGCGCTTATGATCTTGTAAGGCGCCGGCAACAATTTCAGAAGCTGAAGCTGAACCACCATTTATCAATACAACAATAGGTGCATCATTTAATAAATCCATACCTTTAGCGCTATGTGTCATCGTATTAGACTCATCACGACCTTTAATACTGACGACAACACCACCTTCCAGAAAGGCATCAGAAACTTCTACCGCAGCATTTAGCAAACCACCCGGGTTATTACGTAAATCCAGAACTAAACCTTTAAGATCTTTTCTGTTGTTTGCTTTTTTCAACTTGGAAATAGCTTTGCGTAAATCTGATCCGGTACGTTCCTGAAAAGCAGAAATACGAATATAACCAAAACCTTTTGCTAATGTTTTGCTGCGCACACTTTGAACTTTAATGATAGCGCGTGTAATTGTAATTTTAAGTGGCTTGTCTTTACCTTCACGAACAATTGTTAATAAGATATCTGTTTTAGGTTTGCCGCGCATGATCTTCACGGCGTCTTCCAAACTCATACCTTTCACATTCTTATCATCCAGACGAATAATTAAATCGCCTGATTCAACACCCGCTCTTTCTGCTGGCGTGTCATCGATAGGAGAAATAACTTTTACAAAACCTTCTTCCATTCCAACAACAATGCCTAAACCACCAAACTCACCACTGGTGCCTTCGCGTAAATCTGTAAATGCTTTTTTATCAAGATAAGCTGAATGAGGATCCAGACCACTAAGCAAACCACGGATTGCATTTTCAAGCAGTACTTTATCTTCTACTTCTTCAACATAATTCTGTTTGATTTTTCCAAAGACCTCACTCAAAGAACGAATATCTTCGAGAGGAATTGATTCTGCTGAAAATCCTGAATTTCTCTTTTCGGCTAAAACACCCTGCCCAATTGCCAGCATGACGCCTAGCATCAGCCCTAAACCAAGAATAAGTGTATTACGTGTCATGCTTTTCATTTACTGTCCTTTATCCTAAAACTAATCTTTTCGCTTTATCTTCAAATACTTCTACCAAAGTATCACATAATCTTGCTGATTTTAAAGTAAAATCAATAACTTGCCGTACAAATTGCCATTATTTTCGACGTATTATGAACTAAATCAGGCAAGAAACCGGTGAAAGTTAATTCCATATCCTGTTATTGCTATATAAAACTGATTCACAAGAAAGATTTTTTGTTCCAGCAAGGCAAAATCTCTCGAAAAAACGGAATTTACACGTAGGCCGCTCCCGCACTTCCTTGTGCTCCACGGCACCTGAACATCCCTGTTCAATGTAAATGAGTCTTTTGAGAGAAATTTCAACGCCGCTGGAGCGAAAAAGATGAACTGTGAATCAGCTTTTACACCATTTGGTTGGATTACTCGGCTGTCCTTTCACCCTCACCTCAAAATACAAGCCACTTTTTGACTGGCCTCCACTACGACCTACGCTCGCAATCACTTCACCTTCTTCAACCCAATCACCTGTCTCTTTATATAGGGCCTGATTGTAGCCATATAAAGTCATGTAACCATCGCCATGATCAATTATGACCAGCATGCCATAACCACGTAACCAATCTGCGTAAGCCACTCGGCCATGCGAAATGGCTTTTACTTCTTTGCCTTCAGCACTGGGAATAAGTACCCCATTCCATTTTAAATTTGCAGCCTGTCGTGACTTACCAAATAGTCGTTTAACCTTGCCCTTCACTGGCCACTTTAATCGACCTCGCCTTTTGCTAAAGGTTTCACGTTTATCTATTTCCGTTAACATCGATGGCATGATGTTACGGATTTCTTTTAATAGTTGTTGTAATAACAGCTCATCAGCAACCAGCTTTTTTAAACGCGTGCCTTGATTTGCAAGATCCGTTTCTATTCTTTTTACAATAACGGAACGTTCTATAAAGTCATCTTCTAATTTTAGTTTTTCAACTTGCTGTTGTTTACGTGATGTCTTTAATTCATCCGTTTTTATTTTTACTTGTGCTGTTAACCGATCAAGTTTTTTTATCATCACCACTGCTTCATCAATATTATGACTGCGTGCTTTATGAAAATAATCGTAGTACGTTAATGTGCGACCTATTGCTGCCGGATTTTCCTGGTTTAAAA
>JAGLTQ010000169.1 GCA_023135195.1 Gammaproteobacteria bacterium
TATTCTTGCTGGCCTATCATGTAGGCAGCTCGAATTTGTTCACTTAAAATATTGCGTTGGCTCGCAAGTTTATTTCGGGTTTTTTGTTGTTGCTTTCTTAATTTTTTCAATTCACGTTTTTGTTTACGCAAATGACGATTTATTTTTTTTAATATATAAGCACGTTCACCAATACGAACTTCAATATCTTTTAAAAACTTCGATGCAAAATCTTTTTCTTGTTGTTTTTTTTCTATTCTTTGACGCAACTCACGCATACGCTGGCGTAACTTTTCAAGCTCTTGTTTTTTTTCCTGACGCTGGTTGTAATCCATGCCTGAATCGAAATCATCATCAGCCTGTATAGAGGGGTTAAATGAAAGAAAAAGGAAGAAGTAGAAAAAACCTCTGAATGATTTAATTCGCTCAGAGGTTACTAACACTATATAAGGCTCGGTTGACTTTCATCTTCTGCTGGGCCAATCAGAGAACGACCTGTCATTTCAACCGGTTGTTCTATGCCCATTAAATAAAGCATTGTTGGTGCAACGTCAGATAAAGCACCGGTACTTTCCATTTTTGCATCTCGTCCAAAATAAACAAACGGCACAGGATTTGTAGTATGCGCAGTATGCGGTTGACCGGTTTCTTTATTAAACATCATTTCGGCATTACCGTGATCGGCCGTCACTAACATTTCACCACCGGCTTTTTCAATCGACACAAGTAAACGCGCCAGACAATCATCCAGCGTTTCAATCGCTTTAACAGCTGCATCAAATTTACCACTGTGTCCAACCATATCTGCGTTGGCATAGTTACAAATAATAACGTCGTATTTCCCACTTTCCATTGCTTCAACCATGTTGTCCGTTAACTTAATGGCATTCATTTCCGGTTGTTGATCATACGTTGCGACATCGGGTGATGGTATTAAAATTCGATCTTCAAATTCAAACGGTTCTTCTCGCCCACCGTTAAAGAAAAAAGTTACGTGTGCATATTTTTCTGTTTCTGCAATACGTAGTTGATGCATACCCAACTTTGAAATGTAATCACCAAAAACATTGGTTAAACGTTCAGCTGGATAGGCAACCGGAATATCGTAATCAGAATGATATTCAGTAAGGCTGGTGAAGCTGCCTAATTTCAGTTCTCGTTTACGCTCAAAAGCATCAAAGTCATTTTCAATAAAGGGGCGAGTAATCTGGCGTGCGCGATCAGAACGGTAATTCATGAAAATGACGACATCACCATCTTCCACTGTTACCGGTTTTTTACCTTCAGGCACAATGGCGGTGGCTTTAACAAATTCATCCGTCTCATCACGCTCATAGGCATTTTCTAATGCGGCTAATGCTGACGTAGCCACAAACTCACCTTTACCTTCGGTAATAAGTTCATAGGCACTTTCGATTCGAGGCCAGCGATGGTCTCGATCCATAGCGTAATAACGGCCAATAACGGAAGCAAAACAGCCTTGACCCAACTCAGCAAATTTTTCCTCCATCGCTTCAATAGATTCTTTAGCACTTTTTGGCGGGGTATCACGACCATCAAGAAAAGCATGTAAATATAGTTTTTCTACGCCTTGCTCAACGGCAAGCTGACACATGGCATGAATATGCCCTTCGTGACTGTGTACGCCACCCGTGGATAATAATCCTAAGATATGTACCGCTTTATTATTTTCTTTTGCGATGTTAACCGATTCAATTAAAGTGTCATTACTAAAGAATGAACCTGTTTTTATCGACCGGCTGACCCGGGTATATTCCTGATAAACTACCCGACCCGCACCAAGGTTTAAATGACCAACTTCTGAATTACCCATTTGCTCAGCAGGTAAGCCCACTTCAGCACCCGAACCCTTAATATAGGTGTGCGGGTGTTCATTCCACAATTTATCCCAGGTGGGTTTATGCGCTGCGGCAATGGCATTGCCCTCAATTTCTTCAGAATGGCCAAAACCATCCAAAATGACTAGAACAATTGGCTTTAAATTCAATGACATAACTATATATTTACTTTTTTACCACTAATTAAACTTTAGACTAATTCTAAAGTTGTGCTGATTAAGACGCTAGGATACCGATTTTGCGACATGAATAGAAGAATCCACTTAAATATTAATTAACCCTTCTCAAACGGTAGATTATTGTATATTGTTTTACTAATAAAGAGCAGACTCTGTACTATTAATAACAGCGTTAAAAGCCAATAATGAAACATACTAACTTTAGGGATTTCCAGTGATGGATGGACTAGCTATGACAGAAACACCAATACAATCATTAATGACAAATGATGAAGATATTGAACGTGCCTCACGCTCACTCAAAGCAATGTCACACCCTTTACGCCTAAAAATATTATGCACATTAGGAGACCAGGAAATTAGTGTTCAGGATATTGTTAAACATGTGGGCACTTCTCAAAGTAATATTTCACAACATTTAGCTATTTTGCGCGACAAAGGTATCCTTTTTTCACGTAAAGATGCCAATCGTGTGTATTACAAAGTTGGGGACAGCAGAACATTGGCATTAATCGACATGATGCGCGATGTTTTTTGTACTTCATAACTTTAAAAATTATTATTTGCCCGCATGTAGGGCACATTGTGAGCATTCACTAAAACTTTACCCCATATACAATAAGGTATAATTATGTCTATAACTCGTAAAATTCGTATCATGGCTGGCTTTGTTATTTTACTTTCGCTGGCGCTTGGTTTTGAAGCAAGCCCTCTTTTCCAAAACGTAAACTGGTTATGGCTGGCTGCCTTCGCAGGTTTTAACTTATTCCAAAGTGGTATCACTGGTTTTTGTTTGCCTGAACTCGTTTTAAAGAAATTTGGTAAAGAGTGCGATTCCTGCTCTTAAGCTTTACCCTTTAATTTTATTGAGGTTTTTACACGGATAGCGAGGAGACAGAAAATAAGGCAAAACCGATGAAAAAGCGGAATGTACGATAAGTACATGAAGCACCCCCAAGAGTATTTCCTCATATTGTTTACAACAATACTCAGGGTACTTTTGAAGAAGCTTTCATCGTGCCCCACATTGAAATATTATATGGAGGGTAAACGCCATTATCTGGCTTCGCAGCATTCGTGAAATGGCCGCAAAATATATTGCCCGTGGTTACTTATATAGCCGCGGGTTTTTAATTCTACATACTCATTAAATTGCGAAAATATCATGGATCAACTTATTACATTTACCAGCAATAACACAATGCTTGTTGTTGCCATTGTTATCGTTTCACTTATGCTGATTCACAGCCTGGTGGGTGAAAAATTACGTGGTTATAGTTCAATCACGCCTGCACAAAGTACACAAATGATTAACCGGGATGATGCCCTGATTCTTGATGTACGCGAGAATAATGAATATACCGAAGGTCATATTATTAACTCATTACATATTCCGCTTTCAAGTTTAAAAACACGTATGAAAGACCTTGAAAAACATAAATCAAAAAAAGTGATCATCG
>JAGLTQ010000017.1 GCA_023135195.1 Gammaproteobacteria bacterium
AGTTGCCGAGGGTGGGGTGATATATAATATTCCCTCCGCGCCCCTCCCTGAGGGAGAGGGAACAAAATATGAACCTTAAACTGATTGAAATTACAGTTAAGCAATTTTATGATTAAATAATATTAGTAACCGGATACAAATATTTTGATATGACGAAAAAAAATAAATCATTTTTTAAAACAATACTGAATACAGTATCAAAGTTGTCGTGGTTAAAGGGAGCTCATGAGCCTGCACATAAATATATGCAACCAGGTAAAGGGTTTAATGAACCGGCATCTGATCATGCTTTCGATTATTTAAAAGAATTAGATGATGCAGAATTTGAAAAGCTTGTAACACTTATATTTAAACAACGTGGATACACTATTTCTGAAAATGAGGATGAAAAATATGAAGGTGTTGATGTTGTATTACACATGAACAATCAGGCAACCTTTGTTCAATACAGGCATTGGAGGGAACACCATGTTGACGTTGTAGCGATAGAAGAACTTCACGCAATTATGGATGCTGAATCTGCTCCAAATGGGATTATTATTACCACGGGAATATTTTCTGATGATGCACTTGACGCCATACATGGTAAAGCATTGATGTTGATCAATGGTGTGGATTTGTCGTTAATGGTTAATGCATTAAGCGCGTCTAATGAGGCTGGTATCCTGGAGTCAGAAATACAAGAAGATGAAAATAAACAGGAAATGCCCGAGCTTGAACCGCTTTGTCCAATTTGTAGTCAACAAATGATTTTAAGAACAGCAAAAAAAGGAAAAAATGCGGGTAATACTTTTTGGGGCTGCTCACAGTATCCAAATTGTCGGGGAGTCGTTTCGAATTAGATCTTTTATTATTCAATCCTTGCAGCCTGTTAATTCGTCATTCCCGCGTATGCGGGAATCCAAATACGTTCAATAATTTATAGATACCCGCTGATGCGGGTATGACGCTCCTATTTTACCTGGTTACTTTTAGTCTTCATGTTCTTCAGTAAGCTTTTTATAAAAAGCTTCGCCAAACATAGCGTGTACTCGTGCAGTAGGATGAATTTCATCAAAGAAAACAAACTGGTCAATATTTAAACCATAATTGCAATCAGGGTGAAAGGTAAAGGTAATTGAGCTAAAACAGGCATCCGTTTTATTCGTGAATCCGAGTTTACTTGCTTTATCTAAAACTTTAGCAAAAAGTTTTGCAAGCTTAAATTCGCTTATATTAATTCTGCCTTCATCTTCAAGTTGTTCGACCATGTGATGTAGTTTTTTATTAAATAGTTTTGAAAGTTCACTTGCTCGCGTTAGTAAATCAGGATCGTTGAGTGCTGCAGCCATCAGACTTGTTTCAGGAATTGAAGCAATATCAGGAGCACCTATCACATAAAATGAACGGGCACCGGATTGCTTTAAAGATTGAATTGCCTCACGAATCTTGCTTATAGCAGTCTTGATAATGGTTTCTGCAACAACGCTGTCTGTATCATAAATAGCTGCACGAATATCATTGCCGCCGATGAAAACAACGTATAAGGCATCAGCAGGTGCTACAAATCCATGATTGGCCTGGAAACTGAGTACCTGGGTATCAAGATCAATAGACTGGCTGCCTGATGCTGAAGCGCCGGCAACAGAGTAATTATGCCCGGCATTTAGCCCTAATAAATATAGAGATGCATCTGCAGTGTCACCTAGTTTAGCGGTCAATGTGTCAACAGCAACAGGTCCGTTCGTTATGCGGTTTTTATAATAAGGAGCCGGGAGGTCACCAAATATGGATGCGTAATTACCTGTGTCTGACAGGCTATCACCAAAGATAAAGACTTTGCTGTAAGTATTCTCAGCATGAGCCAGGAAGGAAATACAGAGTACTAGAGGAAAGATTAAAAGTTTAGATAGGGTATTACGCATTTTATATTCTCCTTAAATTTGCGATCCATTTAATGTACTAACCCTTTGTAGGCTCGGGTGAGCATATAACACTAATAATTTAATGTCACTGTTGATATTCAGTATTAATAAAATATAACGGGAAGGGTATTTATTTATTATTACTTTCTAATACACTTTCATTTACCAGTTGATCCGTTAGGCGTAACCACTCAACCAGTAATTTATTGAGTTGCACGCTATGATCTGTAAAACTAAAGCGGTTTTCATCAACGCGATTAACGGCAGCGATATAATCATTCAGTGTAACTTTACCAAAGGAATAATTCTTCGCCTCATCTTTAAGAATTGATTCAGAAAGTTTTATTTTTTTCTTTGCAAGTGCAATCAGTTTTTGTTCACGTTGGATCTGTAAATAGATGTTTTTTAGGTTGGTACGCAATTCTTCATATTTGTTCTGGTTAGAGAGCATCGTTTTTTTGTGTTCTATTTTTGCGATACTTTGTTTCGCCTTATCAATACTGCGACCAATAGGCCAGCGTACTGAGATACCGGCAAAGTAACTGCGTTCCTGATTTTGTATTCCCCATTCTTTGCCTTCAAGTTGATAACCAAGTAGCAGGTTAGTAGAGGGCAATAAATCATCGGCAGCCTTTTTAACTTGCATAGTGCCTTGTTGTTCTAATAAATTCAGGGTTCTGTATGTACGGCTACTTTGAGTGAATTTATTATAATCTGCTTCGAACTGTACATCTTCAGCTGGGCGTCCAGGGGGTATTGGAATAAAAGGAGTCACACCTTTATGACGAATAGCTTTAAAAATAAGATTGCTATAGTTATCGTAAACTTCTTTTAATACAATTACATTCTCTTTTTTTCCGATCAGCAGTAATTGCATTTTGTTAACATCGATAGCCAGAGCAATTTTTTGTCGCTGGCGGTCACGAATTTGATCCATTAGCTTTTTATTGGATTTATAAGAAGACTGTCCAACCTTCAGGTTTTCATAGGCGGTATACCAGTTGTAATATGCAGTGGTAAGACTTGCCAGGTAATCTTCATATGCCTCTACGATTTGGTATCTGCTGATATCATTTTCAATGCCAATAATTTGATCTTGTAATTGGGTTCCTTTACCAAAGGCGTTTTGTGCAATGGGTTGCGTAATTAAAAATTGCAGGCTGGAACTATCGGTTGTGGTGAATCCTGAAGCAGCTTTATTGTATGACAGGGAGAGCTGGGTTCCGTTATAAGGAAATAGTTTATTAAGTGACAGGGTCGCTTCTGCTTCATCACTGTTTTGGTTTAGATAAAAGTTGTGCTGATATTTAACATCCATAATGACATTGCTATCAGGTAATAAAGTAACACGGCGGTGTTTGAGTGTTAACTGGTCAATCAGAATGGTTTCAAAGGTAGTGTCATTTTTTGTGGCTTGTTGAATGAATTCTTTAAGAGATAATGTTGCCTGGTTCGTTTTAGAAAAAACAGGTGACACAGCTGTACTCATTGAAATAAATAATAAGCTGCTAAATGTACTTTTTAATATTGATTTCATAGAGTAGTCTGGCTATTTAATGACTGTATGGAAACGTTGTTGCATGTCCTGAATAAAACTATACATGCAAGGTATTAATAACAGGGTAATGGCTGAGCCAAATAACAAGCCCCATGCCATGGCAAGCATCATTTCAGCAAGCATTGAATCATACCCCGCAATACCGTAAGCCGTGGGTAACACGCCTGCGACAGTGGTAAGGGTAGTGAGTATAACTGCTTTGAGACGTGTTGATGCAATGCGTGCTATACGTTCATTTATTTTATTTGGTTGGTTTACTTTATTTTCAGCATTGTCCACTTGTAAACCATATTCATGATCGAGCTTGGTCAACATAATAATTGCATCATTAATTACCACGCCTGCCATACCCAGTGCACCAATGGCGGCAAAGAAACCAAACAAGCTGTGTCCATGTAACCAGAAAGCAAGAATGACGCCGACCATTCCAAAAGGTATCGCCAATATAATGACTATGGCTCGAGTTATTGAATTAAAGAGAATGACAAGGATGGCAAAAATTAAAAATACCACCATAACAATGGCATTACGCAGATCATTTCTTGACTCACGCGTATCTGCAACTTCGCCATCAAAGTTTAAACTGGTAGAAGGTTGCTTGCTAATAATATCTTTGAAGACAGTATTTTCTAAATCCACTGCAATTTGTAATGGTGTTTTCAGGCCGTCTTTTTTCAGGTCTGCATAAACATCCGTTGCACGCCGGGTATCTCGCCGATTAATTGAAGTCGGTGATAATACTTTATTAATGGTGACTAAATCACCTAACGGAGCAAGGTAGTTACTTTGGTTCTCTACCGGGATTTTAAGAATACTCTCAATATCTTTTTTAGCACTCTCAATGACAGATAATCTCACATCGATGTGTTCGTTACCTTTGGGTAATTCATAGAGAATATTACCTTCAAGTGAAGCACGGAAGGTGGTCGCGATATCGACTGGACTGATGGATAAACGTTTGATTTTCTCACGTTGCATATCTACCCTATATTCAGGCAACATTAAAGGCTGATCAATTTCAGCATTCTTTAAATCCGGATGTTTCTTCATCGCGGCCAATATGGCTTCAGCAGCTTTATTGCGTAGTGCATCATCATTTTCCAATATAAGCACATTGATTGCGCTACCGGATGATTGCCCGTAACGACTTTTTTGAATAATAAGTTTCTTTAATCCCTTCACTTTATCAGCTTGTGGTTTCCATAGGCTGACCAGATCATCAGCAGAACGTTCACGTTCTTCTTTAGGCACTATTTCAATGATCATACGGAAACTGTTTTCTTTAGCGACACCACCATGACGACTACGTGCAATTTCAGTACGAAAGCCGATCACTTCTTTACCTATGTAAGGTGTGATCAGTTTTTCAATTTCCTTGCTGATCATCGCTGTTTCATAGCGGTTAGATTTTTTATCGGCTTTGCCATGTAAAACAATTTCACGTGTTTCTGAGTGAGGGAACAATACAAAACTCATAGTCTGTTTTGCTATAAAAATAGAACCAAGCAGTAATGAGATAAAGAGGGCAAAAATAATGTACTTATAATTTAATAAACGAACTAGTAAATGACTGTAACGTTCTTCGATACCATCAAACCAGTGAGGTTTAACTTTCTCTGCCTCTTGTTTACGTTGTAATAAATGCGGAACCTGAATATGTAAATGCCCGGGTAATATCACCAGGGACTCTAACAAGCTGGCAAACAACATAAGAAAAACAATGGGTGGAATAAAACTAACAAAAGAACCAAAACGACCGGAGAAATAAAACAGGGGAATGAAGGCAACACAGGTTGTAATGATGCTTGCAACGACCGGCATAAATACTTGTGCTGTTCCTTTCACCGCAGCATCTTGCGAACTATAGCCTAGAGATCGAAAGCGACCAATATTCTCAGCCACTACAATGGCATCATCAACCACGATACCCATCACTATAATCACCGCTGCCAGCGTGACATTGTTAATGGTATAGCCCATGGTCATGGTAAATATGAGTGTTAAGCAAACCGTAAAAGGAATGCCTAAAGCCACCCAGATGCCTGCACGTTTGTTAAGAAATAAAAACAGTGTGAGTAGAATAAGAATAAAACCAATCGCACCATTGGTGGAAATGATGCTCAGTCGATTGCGAACTTCAAAAGATTCATCATCGAGAACAACTAACTGAATGTCAGAATGGAGTAAGTTGTTACTGGTGAAATCATCCACCACTTTTTTAACGGAATCTAATGATTTAAGAATCCCATACGAGCTATTTTTCACCACATTGAACATGATCGCTTCATGCCCATTCACTTTAGTAATGCGTTTCTCACGTCTGAAATCAGTTCTGACTTCTGCGATAGATTGCAGATCGATAGCTTTACCCTGGAAGCCTGCCTGAATATAGAGTTGATTAAGTTTTTCGACAGTATCCAGCTGTGCGTTAATCGTGACACTGGGCTCATCTTTGATTTTAATGTGGCCAGCAGGTTGTCGGATATGGTTGTTTTTAATTTCCTGAATGACCTGAGAGAGCGGTATTTGATAGCGCACCAGTTTTTTCGGATCAACATTGATCTGTAATTCTTCCTGCAAATAACCTGAACTGTTAATACTATTAATTTCCGGCAAATTGGTGAGTTGTAACTCCAGGGCTGTCGCGTAACGTTGTATTTCCTGACGTTGCTTATTAGTGAGTAAGTGAGCTTTGGTATGAATGAGAGCAATATCGATAATGGCTTTTTTAGAACTTTTGAAGACACGAACGGAAGGTTTGTCTCGTACCTCGGCAGGGAGCGGGGTACTCAGAGCAGCATTACGAAGTTCTGTGATGACTTCATTTTTATTCGCTAAATCTTTCTCCAGTTCAATGGATACTGTGGTCGTACCTCGACTGACACTACTATAAATACGATGGATGCCATCGACAGATTTTAATTCTTTTTCTAATTCACGGGTAACAAAATGTTCAACTTCTTCGGCCGTTGCACCGGGATAGATCGCCGTTACCATTACGAAGTCATAGGTAATATCCGGGCGTTCTTCTTTTTTGATCTCTTGCCAGGAGAACAAGCCACCAATAATGACCGAAACAAATAACATGTTGGTCAGCAGATGACGATTGACGAAAAATTTAATAAACCTTGAGATCATATATTTTCTTTTAAAATTATTGTTTTATAGGCCCGAGTAGAAATGGCACGCTTTATTATGCCATTCTTTATATATATGCGATATGTTTGGACGTGTCCTCAACACTTTAGTAAAATCCGTGTTTCGACCACATTTTCATCACATTTAGAGACCATATCATGGGAAGAGCATACCAAAACCGTAAAGAATCAATGGCGAAGACGTCAGATGCAAAAGCCAAGGTTTACTCAAAATATGGCCGCGAAATTTACGTTATCGCGAAAAATGGTGGTACGGATCCAAATGGTAATTTGTCGTTACGACGTATAATCGATAATGCGAAAAAAGATCAGGTTCCTGCTCATGTTATTGAAAAAGCGATAAAAAAGGCAGAAGGCGGAGCAGGTGAAGATTTTGTTCCTGCTCGCTACGAAGGTTTCGGCTCTGGTGGTTTTAACGTCATTGTGGATTGCCTGACAGATAATGGTACCCGTACCTTTAATGATGTGCGTTTATGCTTCAATAAGTGCAATGCAAAAATTGGTACCCAGGGCACCGTCGCACATATGTTTGATCATCTTTCTGTTTTTGCTTTTAAGGGTGAGGATGAAGATGCCGTATTAGAAGCAATGTTGGAAGCTGATGTTGATGTAACAGATGTTGAGCTGGAAGAGGGTATGATAACCGTATTTGCACCTCATACTGAATATAACAAAACAAGGGTCGCATTAACCGCGTTATTGGGTGAAGATATTGAATTTGAAACAGATATGATTACATTTCTGCCGCAATCAACGACTAAAATCAGTGGCGAAGATGCTGAGCTGTTTGAAAAGTTTATGGATATGTTAAACGACAATGATGACGTGCAAAACGTTTATCATAATGCGGAAATGTAACATATAATAATGTCTAAATTACTAAAAGACTGGACTCCATCTAAGGCCGCTGTTGACGTCATTAAGTTAAATGGTATTGATGATGAACATATTGCTAAAACAGTTGAATACCTGAAAAAAGAAACAGAGCTTAATAATATTGATGACCTTGATGGTTACGATAATTGGAACTCATTTTTTATTATCTTTTGTATTAAAGCACACAACAATGTCAGCAGTGAATAATATCAGTACCGAATAATTCATATGGCAAGAAAGAAAAACGTTTATAGTATTTACGTTATCGATTTAGATAAAGATGTTCTTTCTATTAAGAAATTTCGTGAAGTGAATCCTGATTATATTGACGATTATCCCTGTGTATATGTCGGTCAAACAGCAAAATCACCTGATGATCGTTTTGATCAACATAAGGCAGGTATAAAAGCCAATCGTTACGCTAAAAAATATGGCATTCGTCTTCGTTATAAACTCTTTGAAAAATATAATCCCATTTCTACTCGTAAAGAAGCTGAATATAAAGAAGCACTACTAGGTGAACATCTTCGTAAACGTGGTTTTGCTGTCTGGTGGAACTAATCGTGAACAGTGAATTAGAAAAGGCGTATTTAGATACAACTTACTCAGTATTTGTTGATGGTGAAAAATACGATATTAAAATTGGTAAACAAATACCCCCTGTTATTAATCATCTACTCGAAAATGAGAATGAAAAATCAGCCGTAATATTAACGGCGTGGAATCCTCGAAGTAAGGCATTACCTTTGTCTGACAACAAATCAAGGAATACTAAATTAAATTCATTTCTTAAAAACTATAGAGTATTTAATGCTGTGGGGCAGGGGGATGATTTATCATGGTCAGGTGAAGAGAGTTTTTTTATTCTAGGCATTAAAAAAGATAAAATGGAACAACTTGCTGTTGATTTTGAACAATATGCTTATGTTTGGCTTGAATGTGAAAAACCAGCATCTCTCGTGTTTACTAATATTTGGTATGAATGATTTTCTGGTATTATTAAGTTATGTAGGTTGGATCAAGGAGTAACATGACGGATCCAACAAAAAAATGATGGATCCTTCATTTCATTCATTGATCCATCCTACTTACTACTTAAACAATGGAAGATTATAATGGCTAAAATAGATACAGAAAAACTGGATAAAGCAATTGCGGATGCACGAAAATCAATGGATGAACGGGCAAAGGGTTATCGCGAACAGGCGATGAACATGTACCCACATATTTGTGGTCGCTGTAGTCGTGAATTTTCAGGTAAAAGCTTAAGTGAACTGACAGTGCACCATCGCGATCATGACCATGATAATAACCCCTCAGATGGTAGTAACTGGGAGTTGTTGTGTATGTATTGTCACGATAACGAGCATCAACGCCAGCTAGAAGCACATATGGGAAATGGCTCAACGTCAGAATCTAAAGGTAATGCCGCTACACATAATCCATTTGCGGATTTAAAATCAATGTTTAAGGACAATAAGTAGATTACATGTATATAGGTAATGTTAGCTATGACTCAAAGCATACATAAACAGGAAAGAAAATTTACTCTGAACCATTTATTGTTTTTATTTGTTTGTGGTTAGAACGGGTATTTATACATTGAAAATTGATCCTGCCACTAATCCTCTGGATAAACTTCCACCTGTTCTTAAGAAGAATTTAGATAAAAATCTATGTGTCTGTAATGAGGTATCTAAGATAGATATTATCAACGCCATCGTAAATGGTGCTACGACAGTGGGAGAGATTAAAAAACAGACCTTTGCCACAATGGGAAGTGGCTGTTG
>JAGLTQ010000170.1 GCA_023135195.1 Gammaproteobacteria bacterium
TTATAGAGATCATTTGATATGCCTAAAGTAGAAGTTTTCTGTACACCACACTGTCCATATTGCGTTCGTGCTAAAAATTTACTCGAAAGCAAAAATGTTGAATATGAAGAAATTCGTGTTGATCAATTACCTGAACGTCATGATGAAATGATTAAACGCAGCAACCGCACCTCAGTTCCTCAAATTTTTATTGATGACTATCATGTTGGTGGTTGTGATGATTTATTTGATCTTGAAGCTGAAGGTACTCTTGATTCACGTTTGGGATTATAAGTGAACTAAGTTGATCATGAGTGAAAACATTCACATAGTTTGTCCACATTGCGACAGCATTAACCGCCTTCCAGCTGAAAAACTTTCTTCTCATGATAATTCAGCAAAATGTGGTAAATGCAAAGCCGCCTTATTTACCGGTGAAGTACTTGAACTCAACACGGGTAATTTCAATAAACATACATCACGAAACGATATTCCAGTTCTTGTTGATTTTTGGGCGCCCTGGTGTGGTCCCTGTAAAATGATGGCACCCATTTTTGCTCAAGCCGCACAGCAATTACAACCGACGATTCGAGTTGCAAAAGTTAATACCGAGGCTGAACAGCAGCTCGCCGCACAATTTCAAATACGCAGTATTCCAACGCTCGCTATTTTTAAAAATGGAAAAGAAATTGCGCGTACCGCAGGTGCGATGGATTTACAAAACCTCATTAACTGGGTTAAACAAAACTCTGCTTAATAACACTATTTAAACCTATTAAATTCTAATCTGGAATAAAAATGTCTGATACAAAAGAAGCAACTGAAGAACAAAGCAATGAACCTCATTTCTCAATTGAAAAAATTTATTTAAAAGATGTTTCATTTGAATCACCGGCAACACCGGCTGTTTTTACAGACGAATGGAATCCAGAAATTAATATGGATCTTAATTCACAAGGCCAGGCTATTGATAAAAATGTTTATGAGATTGAGTTAAGTATTACCGTTACTGCAAAAAATAAAGATAAAACCGCTTTTTTAGTTGAAATTAAACAGTGTGGTATTTTTGCTATTGCGAATATGGATGAAGAAAATTTAAATGGTATGTTAGGTAGCTTCTGTCCGAATATTTTATTTCCTTATGCTCGTGAAGCCATTTCGGATCTCGTAACAAAAGGCGGCTTTCCACAATTACTGCTTGCGCCGGTTAATTTTGATGCCATCTATGCTCAACATATACAAAACAACGAAGGCGCAACAATCAACTAATCAATGAGTATTAACCACACGCAAACAATTGCTGTTTTAGGTGCAGGCTCGTGGGGCACTGCGCTTGCAATGTTGCTTGGGCGAAATAATCATAGTGTTAATCTGTGGTCGCACAATGCTAAACATGCAACGGTTATGCAGCAGGCCCGCGAAAATAATCGTTATCTTGCTGGCCTGACCTTTCCTGAAAAATTAAATGTAAGTTCTGATCTTGAAGCGACACTCAAAGATGTCAGAGATATTCTGGTTGTTGTACCCAGTCATGCTTTTCGTCAAACCCTTGAATTACTAAAACCCTTAATAACTAAAACACACCGAATCTCCTGGGCAACTAAAGGTCTTGAAGCAGGTAGCTGCAAACTTTTACACCAGGTTGCTACTGAAGTTTTAGGTGATAAAATTTCACTTGCGGTTGTCTCTGGTCCAACTTTTGCCAAAGAAGTTGCACAAGGTTTGCCCGGTGCAGTTACGGTTGCATCAAAAGATCAAACGCTTGCTTTAGACTGGGCACACTTACTTCATAATGACCATTTTCGCGCATATATCAATGAAGATATAATTGGTGTTGAGATTGGCGGTGCATGTAAAAATGTTATTGCCATTGCTGCCGGTATTGCAGACGGTATGGGATTTGGTGCCAATGCCCGAGCCGCTTTAATTGCCCGCGCCCTGGCTGAGATATCACGACTTGGTACTTCTTTAAACGCAAAAAGTGAAACATTTACCGGCTTAACCGGGCTGGGCGACTTAGTTCTCACCTGTACTGATGATCAATCACGAAATCGTCGTACCGGTATTGCGCTCGGTGCAGGAAAAAATCTTGATGCTGTAGTTAAAGAAATAGGTCAGGTTGTAGAAGGCATCTCTACAGCAAAGGAAGTGGTGGCGCTTGCTCAAAAACAAAACATTGATATGCCAATTACTGAACAGGTTTTTAATGTTTTATATAATAACTCATCACCACAAGATGCAGTTGATGCGTTATTTAACAGGGCGATTACAAAAGAAAATTAATTAAGCTTATCTTTTATAATAGCAACCAGGCTTTCAAAGCTAACCGGTTTCTCAACCAACACATCCATTCCTGCTGCTATATACGTTATACGTTCGTCATTCATTACGCTTGCAGTCATTCCAATAATAGGCGCTTTACTCAACCCCTTTTCTTTTATTATTTTAGTTGCCTGAATACCGTCCATCTCTGGCATGTGTACATCCATTAAAATAATATCAACCTTCTTTTCCTGCAGATAATCTACCGCTTGCTTGCCATTTTCTACCACAATAACGTCATGGCCTTTGCCGCTTAACCAGGTTTTAACTGCTAACTGACTTATTTTGTCATCTTCAACCAATAAAATAACAATGGGTTGTAATGAAATATCTGTTGGTACTTTTTCTTCTTGCATATCTTCATCAATTGCAATGGGGAAGAAAAAATCCAAAATAAATCGCGACCCCCTTCCTACAGTAGATTCAACTTTTATTTTCCCACCTAAAGCATCAATAATTTTTTTACTAATGGGTAAACCTAAACCAACCCCTTTATTATAAATACGGGTTGAAAGCTGCTGAAAGGGTTCAAAAATACTTTCCAGCTTACTCTCAGGAATACCCATCCCCGTATCTGCTACTTCAATATGAAGCTTATAGTTATTATCAAGCGGACTTCCTTTCATTATAAAATTTACCTCTCCTGTAGAAGTAAACTTAACCGCATTGTTAATTAAATTAATAACAACTTGTTTTAATCGAATATCATCCGTAATTAAATAGTCTGGTAGTGCATTATCAATATCAACATTAAAATTAACATCTTTGTCATCAAAGAGATGTTCTGCCTGTAATAAAACATCTTCTAAAAAATCCCACACCTTAAACGTTTTTGGATTTATTTCTAACTTACCTGATTCAATTCTTGATAAATCAAGTAAATCATCAATCAAACTCATGAGAATTCCGCCGGCACGATCTATCGATTGCAGGTATTCACGTTGTTGCTCATCAAGATCGGTTGTTCGTAACACCTGAACTAAACTTAGCATTCCATTCATTGGTGTTCGAATTTCATGACTCATGTTAGCTAAAAAAAGACTTTTTGTTTTATTAGCTGCCTGTGCACCTTCTAAAACAAAATCCAGATTTTTTATAACTGCCGCTAAATCATAATTTTTATTTTCTAACAGAGTCTCGTAATTTTTTATTTGTGCGTTGTATACCCGGCTTAACAAACCAAAAACGATCAAACTGAAAATAGCTGTTTTAATCGCAGTATCAGAAAGTTGTAAATCAAGATAATGATGAGTTAAGACAATTACAATAATGGTAACAAGAGTAAGGAAATTGCCAGGTCGTTCACCTAGCAGCATGTAGGTAAGATAAATCGCAACATAGAACCAGGCGATACGAAATTCATCATGTGTAACTGTAGCCAGTGCAATTGCAAATACGGTGAGAGAAGCTAAAACCTGGGCCCAGGCAATTTTTCTATACCATTGTTTATTTTTTCGTAATAACGTTATGAGGAGGACGTTATAAAATGAATAAGTGATATTAACGATGGGTTGTATTTCACCGATATCCATCAGCTTAAATAAACCTAAGCCACCTATCAACGCACCAAAAAATAGCGAAATCACCATAAAATAGTTGAGCGTGCGAAATCTGAATTTCAGGTGGCCTTCTGATTCATAAAAATCAAAACCGCTGCTCAAAAAATTAGAAATAGTAAAACCTTTAATAACTTCGTACCTCTTAAAGCAATATCTCTCTGGTTAAAGTATAACCATATCTTGAGGTTATTTTAACTACTGCAAACCTATACGCTGCCTTTAAATTCTAACTGTCGCCAAGCTTCATACACCATTAGGCTGACCGCATTTGATAAATTTAAACTCCGATTCGTTGGCTGCATGGGAATACGTAATACATTATCCTGGCCTAAATTTTCTCTCAGCTCTTCAGGTAAACCTCGTGTTTCCGGCCCAAAGAGAAAAGCATCCCCTTCCTTATATTGTATGTCATGCACGTATTTCTGACCTTTGGTTGAAATCCCAAATACACGAGCTGGTTGTACTTTTTCTACAAACTCATCGAAAGAATCATATTCCTGCACCGCTGCGAACTCATGGTAGTCCAGTCCCGCTCGCCGAAGCTTTTTATCATCCATATCAAAACCTAAAGGACGAATGAGATGAAGCTGTGTACCAGTGTTAGCACACAAACGAATGATGTTGCCTGTATTGGCAGGGATTTCTGGCTCAAATAAGACGATATGAAACATAATTAATTAAACCACTAAAAACATAAGAATAGCCACCAAGGACACGAAGAACACCAAGTTATTATATATTTAAACCACGAGATTCATGGGAGAGTATATTTTAAGATTATTCCATGCTCAGCTGTCATTTATTTTTTATCTTTGTGCTCTTCGTGGCCTTGGTGGCCTTGGTGGCCCATCTTTTTTCTGTACCTTTCCTCTACTTCCTTGTATCTTCTCGGATATGACTATAAAGAACAAAGACTTACTGAAAACTGAATTTTGCGGCATGGATTTTAATACCCCGCTGGTGCTTTTATCCGGCTGCGTGGGTTTTGGCGAAGAATATACCCGGGTAGAAGGATTTTCGAATGAAGATGTGGGTGCAGTGTGCCTTAAAGGAACCACGGTTGAAGCTCGTTTAGGCAATAAACCGCACCGTGTGATTGAAACACCAATGGGCATGATAAATGCGATTGGCCTACAAAATCCTGGTGCAGATCATGTCATTAACAAAATACTGCCTGAACTCCCGTTTAAAGAAACACGCTTTATTGCTAATTTATCGGGCTCCACCATCGAAGATTATGCCCAAATTGCCAAAATGTTTGATGACACCGATATTGATGCGGTAGAAATCAATATCTCCTGCCCAAATGTAAAATGCGGTGGTATGGCTTTTGGTAATGACCCTGAGATGTCTGCTCGAGTAGTTGAAGCCTGTCGCAAGGCCACCAGCAAACCTATTATTACCAAGCTTTCACCAAATCAAACCGATATTGCTGAAAATGCACGCCGCTGCATTGAAGCGGGCACCGACGGTTTTGCCGTTATTAATACTATGATGGGCATGGCCATCGATATCGAGTCACGCACACCTATTATTGGCAATAACCAGGGCGGTTTATCAGGGCCTGCAATTAAGCCCATTGCTTTACTTAAAACACACCAGGTTTCTCAAGTTTGCCGTGAACACAATATTCCAATCATTGGTCAGGGTGGTATTACTACTGCAGAAGATGCAATTGAATTTTTGATTGCTGGTGCAACAGGCATTGGGGTGGGTACTGCGCTCTTTTATGACCCTCTAGTCTGCAAAAAAATTAATGATGGCATCGCTGATTATTTACAAAAACATAACTTAAATAATGTTTCTGAACTGGTAGGTACTTTAACTTTAAATTAACCTTATCAATTTCTGTAAATTGCCGATATAAAGGCGTAATTAAACAATAATACGGCATTATTTAGTATTTTCAGGAACCTGTTATGGCAGCCACCACCGCACCACGTAAAAAAATTCGACTCGGTGATTTACTCGTTGAAAAAGGTCTCATTACAGAAGACCAGCTCATGCAGTCTCTGGCGGCACAAAAGAAAACAGGGCAAAAACTCGGCCGCACTTTAATTTCAAAAGGCCTGGTTACTGAAGAACAAATGCTGGAGTTATTATCAACTCAGCTCCAAGTCCCGTTCATTGATCTCAAACAATATAATTACGATTCTGAAACCATTCAGATCATTCCCGAAACACTAGCGCGTCGCTATCGTGTTGTGTCACTAAAGAAAAATCCTGATGGCAGCCTGCTTGTTGGCATGGCCGATCCAACCGATATTTTTGCTTACGATGAATTATCCAAACAGCTTAAATGTCATTTACACCTGGCGGTTGCGCGTGAATCAGAAATCATGTCAACCATCGACATGGTTTACCGTCGCACCAGTGAAATTTCTGATTTGGCCGAGGAACTCGGTGACGAACTTGCTGAAACAGATATTGATTTACAAGAACTGGTTCGGGGTGAAGATGTCGCCAATGCACCTGTTGTAAAACTTTTACAATCTATTTTTGAAGATGCGATACAAATTGGTGCATCCGATATTCACATTGAACCAGATGAAAAAGTTTTACGTATTCGCACCCGTGTTGATGGCATATTACAAGAACAGATAATGAAAGAAAAACGCATTGCCAATGCCCTTGTCTCTCGTTTAAAACTCATGGCCGGTTTAAATATTTCTGAACGCCGTATTCCACAAGATGGGCGTTTTAATATTCGTGTCCGTGATAAAAGTATTGATGTTCGTCTTTCAACCATGCCCATTCAAAATGGTGAATCTGTTGTTATGCGTTTGTTGGATCAATCTGGTGATGCATTAATTCTTGATCAATTGGGTATGAACCCGGACTTACTTACTCAATTTAGAAAAAACATCCATCGCCCGCATGGCATGATCCTCGTTACCGGACCAACCGGTAGTGGTAAAACTACAACGCTTTATGCTGCTCTGTCTGAGTTAAATAAAGCTGAGAAGAAAATTATTACTGTTGAAGATCCTGTGGAATACCGTTTACCTCGCATTAACCAGGTACAGGTAAATAATAAAATTGGCTTAGACTTTGCGACCGTACTACGCTCCGCCTTACGACAGGATCCTGATATCGTACTTGTTGGTGAAATGCGCGATCAGGAAACCACATCCATAGGTCTACGTGCATCTATTACCGGTCATTTAGTTTTATCAACCTTACATACCAATGATGCTGTCTCAACTGTAAATCGTTTAATTGATATGGGCGCTGAAGGTTACCTCGTTGCTACTGCATTACGTGCCGTTTTAGCACAACGTTTAGTACGAAAAATTTGTAAAAGTTGTAAGACCAAATACACACCGGAAAAACAGGAAACTGTTTGGTTATATAGTTTGTTAGGTGAGAATGCAGATGATGCTACATTTTACCATGGTACAGGTTGTCCACACTGTAATAACACGGGATATAGTGGTCGTGTTGGTGTCTTTGAATTTCTGGAAATTGATGACGAGCTTGCAGATGATTTACGTCGTGAAGATTCTGCTGCCTTTGCTAAACATGCTAAAGCCAGCCCAAGCTTCAAACCTTTTTCACGGCATGCTATGGAGTATGCAACAAAAGGAATTACATCGCTTGAAGAAGTCATCCGGGTAACGGGGATGGTTGAAGAAGATCTTGATGAACATGAATTTCAACTTGAAAACAAAATCAGTTAAAATTAATCATGCCAATTTTTGAATACAAAGGCCGTGATAATCAGGGCCAAGCTGTTGATGGGAACATTGAAGCTAACTCTGCCGATGCTGTTGCAACGCATCTTTTAAACACCGGCATTACCCCCATTAATATCACACAAGCTGAAGCTGAAGACAAAACAAACACCATTGGTAATTTAAATTTTGATTTCAGTAAAAATAAAAAACCTACAATAGATGATTTAGTTCTTTTTTCAAGACAGATGTATACGCTTATGCGTGCCGGCGTTCCTATCATTCGCTCTATTACCGGCCTGGCTGATACATCACGCAATCAAGTTTTAAAAAATACTTTACATAATATTCGTATTGAAATTGAAAGTGGTCACGAACTATCAACCGCTTTAGCGCAGCATCCAGATATTTTTTCTCACCTTTTTATTAGCATGGTACAGGTTGGAGAAAACACCGGTAATCTTGATGAAGTGTTCTTACAAATTTCAGGCTACCTGGAAAGAGAAAAAAGTACCAGGGATCAAATTAAAGCTGCGATGCGTTATCCAACCTTTGTCCTTATTGCTATTACCATCGCGATGTTTATTATTAATATGTGGGTTATCCCAACCTTCGCTAAAGTTTTTGCCGGCTTCGGAGCTGAATTACCTTTAGCTACACGCATATTGCTTGGCATTTCTGAATTTACCGTTAATTACTGGTACATCATTGTAGGCATTATATTTATTACCCTCTTCTCCATACGTTATTATATAAAGACTGAAAAAGGACACTGGCAATGGGATCGTTTGATGACACGTATCCCCGTCATAGGAAGTATTGTATTACGTGCAACACTGGCACGCTTTGCTCGATCTTTTTCAATGTCATTAAGTGCAGGCGTTCCTTTAGTGACAGGCCTGACCCTTGTATCTCGCGCTGTTGATAATGTTTATATCGGTGGGCATATCGCTGATATGCGAAACGGGATAGAACGTGGTGACACCTTAACGCGCACTGCAGCCGCAACAGAAATGTTTACCCCGCTTGTTATTCAAATGCTTACCGTGGGTGAAGAAACCGGTAATGTTGACGAGATGTTAAAAGAAGTCGCAGACTTTTATGATCGTGAAGTTGACTATGATGTTAAAAATCTCACCAGTGCAATCGAACCTATACTGATTGTTTTTATTGGTGCCATGGTGCTCGTACTTGCCTTAGGTGTGTTTCTGCCAATGTGGGACCTTGCTGGCGCAGCAAAAGGTTAATATGTTGCGAAAAGATATCCTTATTAATCACAAGCAACGAGGCTTTACTATACTTGAGCTAGTTGTGGTTATTATTGTTATTTCTATTCTGGGTTTATTTGCAATCGACCGTATTTTTGCTATTCGTATCGCCGCGGAACAGGCCGCTGTTAAACAACTGGTAGGCACGATTAAAAGTGCACTCGGACTTGAAGTTGCACGACTTGCACTTGATGGAAAAATGTCTGCGGTTGCCATGTTAGATAAAACAAATCCTTTACTTCTTCTTTCGCAAAGTCCTAATAATTATATTGGTGAAAAAAGTAATGGCAAAAATATTATAAAGCCGGGTGTTTGGTATTTCGATAAAAAACAAAAAACTCTTGTTTATAATGTTCTTTATGCAGAAAACTTTAAAACCACACTAAAAGGTTTGCCGCGCATCCGACATCGTATCAAGCTTGTTTATAACGATCGAAATAAAAATAGACGCTTTGATTTACGTACCGATGGAATAGCCGGCCTTGATCTCGTTCCATTGGATAAATTTAGCTGGACTACAAAAACTGAAGAAATTTCTAAAAAAAATATTTAGCACCAATTTAAGAAAAGATACCGAAGTATTAATCACTATCTTTAATTAAAATAGAACATCCTCGTTCATATTCAAAATGTTTATTTCTTCGTAGAAAATCAATATATTTCAACTTTACTGTTTATCCCTATAACAGTATGGTGACACTTGATGTTATTGCGTATGAGAAATATAGTTGGAGTATAAAAATTTGTCATTGCGAGTGAACAAAGTAACCGCGGCAATCTCATAACAAATATCACTGCTGTCCCGTTAGCTCCCTC
>JAGLTQ010000171.1 GCA_023135195.1 Gammaproteobacteria bacterium
GAGGGAGCTAACGGGACAGCAGTGAACAAATATAACGATCAAAAGAGACTTTAAACTATGAACACCTTGCTTTCAGAAATCTTATTTGATGCCAGCCTTTTATTTATTATCAGCGGTACACTTATTGGGCTTATTTTAGGATTAGGATTAATTTTTGCACCAACACTAACGTTAAAATTTAACGAAAAAATTAATACCCGTATTTCTCTCAGAGAAAAAACTAAAGTAATTGAAACACCGATCAAATCTGAAGTTTTTTTTTATAAACACTCTAAAATCAGTGGCGCAATTTTAGTCATCGGTTCACTCTTTGTGCTTTATACGCTCGCAACATTTAATGCCTATACACTCATTCCTCACTTGCCCAAAAGTATTTCCCCACCAGCCTGGGAGTGGATCATACAATCGACCCAGATCTTCTTTTTTATCACCTGCTCTTTTATTTTAATCTTTGGCCTTATCGTTTTAATTCGCCCCAGCCTGGTAAAAAACTTTGAACAAGTGGCTAATCACTGGATTTCGACCCGTAAGGGATTTTCTAAAATGAGTACAGATATAGATATAGCAAATAAGTTGGTAAACACTTACCCTCGTGCTTTTGGTAGTTTTCTTACGATTTTTGCCTTAATGATCTTATTTTTCCTCTTACCAACGCTTTAATCAATAAAGTTAATAAAAGTTTACAAATTCAAGTCGGATAATTTTTGACTTTGCACATTAAATAAACTATTTTGACTTTAAGTGTCGTCTCTAAGTTATTGATTCTTCACTTATTCATCTGTTAGCACTGCTGCGGCAGTATTTCTAGCTCATCGACAACCGCGGTTGTCATAACAGATTTTGGAGAAATAAAATGAACAAATCTCAAGCCGGTTTTACTTTAGTAGAGCTCGTTGTCGTAATCCTAATTTTAGGAATTCTTTCCGCAACTGCATTACCTCGCTTTATGAACATTAATGATCAAGCCCATCAAGCTGCTGTTGCAGGTGCAGGTGGTGGTTTTGGTGCAGGTGCTGCTTTAGTACGCGCACAATGGATTGCTAACCAGGAAGCTCCTGGTGATGATGATGTCGTAAACTTTGGCGCAGGAAATGTTGCTGTTACAACATCAAATGCGGGTGCAACGCAAACTGGTTGGCCAACTGGTACTGGTACTGCTGATTCAATTGTTGCGGGTACCCATACACAATGTGTAAATCTATGGACTGGAATTATGCAAAATCCTCCAACTGTACAAGTAACTGGTGGTGGTGCAAACGTTGATTATGATGCAACAGCTACAGCAAATGTATGTACTTATGCTTACAATAATGATGCCGCAAATGCTCGCTCAATTTCCTTCACTACTGTAGATGGTACAGTTACTATTATTAATCCTTAATAACTTTAAAAAACGCCACTTAATTGCGGCGTTTTTTTTTATGTTATGCCATTTCAAAAAAAATTATTTTCAAGTTTTAAAAATACCGGTTTTACACTCGTAGAGCTCATTGTTGTTATTCTCATTATTGGAATCCTTTCTATTTCTATCGCACCTCGTTTTTTTACGATTTCCAGTTACGAAGAACGACGAGCACTTGATGAATTACTCACTGCTTTACGTCACACTCAACAAATGGCAATGAATCGTGGTGGAAATATTCGACTTGTTTTAACTGCAAATGATTTTACCGCTGAGCTCACTGATGGCACCCAACTTCGTAGCCCTGATGGTTCAAGGCACTCAACTTGTGTTACTCCAATCTGCTACAAAAAGAGTTTTGAAGGAGTGAGTGCCTCCATTTTACCCGCAGGACCAATAATCTATGATGGTTTAGGAAAACCAAATACAGGGTTTACAATCTTAATTGGTTCTAAACAAATTCAGATTGAAGCAGAAACAGGCTATGCACATCAAATTTAATAACCAACTATACCAAAAAGGTATCAGTCTAATTGAACTGGTTATTTTTATTGTCATTATGTCAGTTGCATTAACTGGAATTACCTTAATCTACATTAATACAACCCGTTATAGCGCTGATCCCGTAATTCGGATTCGCAGCATTGAGCTCGCACAGTCAACGCTTGAAGAAATACTTTTAAAAGCTTATGACGACAACACTCCGGTAGGTGGTGGATGTGTACAAATGAGCAATGCAGCCACAACACTTTGCACCAGTGGCGATGCACCAGCCTCTGATCCAGATGCAGCAGGCAAACCATTAGGTGCCGAAGAAGCAAACCGTATTTTATTTGATGATGTCGATGACTATCATAACCAACTCTATTGCGGACAAAATGTAGCCCCAGCTGATACAGCTTGCCCTGCGTTAGCCTGCCAGCTTATGCAAGATGGTGCGGGAAATGATATTACAGCAGAATACCCTGAATTTTCTGTCTGTATTCAAGTTAGCTATGCTGGCAATGAATTAAGTACTGTTGCACCGGGTACTGGCACTAACGTTGCGCTAAACGATGCTAAACGTATTGATGTTATTGTTTCTGATTCACTCCGTTCACGTATTAGCTTGTCTGCTTATCGGTTAAATTTTTAATGAGCCTAAACAAAATACAACTGTCATTGCGACATGCACAAGGAAGTGCAATGGTAGAGCAACGCAGGACGATTCCATGGATGGAATCGATAGAGTCGAGTCTGGAACAGAGACCGAGCAGTTGCCGAGGGAACAAAGTGACTGCGGCAATCTCCAGCTACGGAGTTCTCATTATGAGATTGCCGCGCTATGCTCACCCCTGGAGTACTTCTTCAGATTATTTGTCAATAATCTTCAGGGCGCGCAATGACAAAGTTTTCATAAATTTAAGGATACCCAAGCTTGTCTTTTTCTAAGCAACAATCCGGGTTTACTCTTGTAGAAATCATTATCGTCATTGCGATAATGGGGATTATAGGTGGTTTGTCTACGCTGATTATTGGCCGGTCATTAGATGCCTATGCTGCGATTGAACGTCGTGAAAATTTGCAAACCTCCATTAGACTTGCCGTTGAACGTATTTCACGCGAATTACGTCATGCTTTGCCAAATAGTATATGTGTTCATGACGGCACTAACTGTAATGCTTCAGTAGGAAATCGATTTTATTTTATTCCCGTTATAGATTCGGGGCGCTACCAGGATAAACCAGGGGTATATACAGCGAGCATTCAACGAAACCGCTTACCGGTAACAATAAATCGAGATCGTTTTGATGTGCTTTCAACAAATGCAGCAAATACTTTAAACGCAGATGTGGGGTGGAATGATTGGGTTGTTGTTTACAATCAGGACAATACAACTATCTATAATGGCCCAAATAATATCCGTAACCAAATCAATAATGTTGCTTTAATAGATATTAGCAATACACCTGCTGATACCAGTGATGATATTAATCAAATAGTATTTACTGGTCTTTCATCTTTCGATAATCATTCTCCAACGCGGCGATTTCATGTCATAGAAAATAATGCTGTTACTTTATTTTATTTAAACGGTACCAATCTATTTCGCGATACCACAACTTTTGCTAATCCCAACACAACCAGTGCTAACCCAAGGTTGCTCGTGCAAAATGTACAAGCCTGCACCTTTAGTTATACCGCAGGAACACAAACACGCGCAGGTTTATTGCGAATTGATATCACCGTGGCTGAACAAGGTGAGCAAATACAGGTGATACATAATGCCCATGTCTACAACACACCTTAATATAAAATACCAATCTGGTGTCTCAATTGTCACCGCGATATTTTTAGTCGTAATTCTTGCTTTGATGGGTACAGGAATGGTGAGTTTATTAACTACCAGCCAACAATCTATTAGTCAGGAAATCACCTCAGCTAAAGCTTATATGGCAGGACGATCATGCTTGCAATGGGGTATGTATCAAGCTATTTATGACGCTGATCCATGGCTTAACAATCCAAACATTATCACCTTTAACAGCGGTAACCTCGTGAATACACAATGCTCAAGTGACATTAATGTTATAAATTCAGATGGGTTAACTTTTTTTGATATTAAAGCTACCGCCAGCTTTGGCGCAATAGCAGAGCCTGAATATAGTGAGCGTACTATGCGTTTACAATTTCAACCTTAATTGGATCACAATAAGATTATATGACGCTCTTTCTCACTAAAATAAATGAAAACAGTATATTCAGCTCTTTTTTAATTCTTTCATTAACAGCATCTTTATTTTATACAGGTAATAATACCTGGTTATTTACCGCCAGTTTTATACTAATTGTATTCAGCCTTGCCTTTATTTTAAAACAACGATTTTATAAATCCCTTAATATTTCTGTAAATGGAATATTAATATCTGCCGTCTTATTATTAACCTGGTTTGCAATCTCTATATTTCCTGCCCAAATTAAATACCTTAGCCTGTATAACTTTTTTTGGATCGGTAGTTTAGTTATTGTTTTCCTGCTTTTTACTTTTAATGAAAACAAAGATCAAATCTGGAAGACAGTCTGGCCAGCAATATTATTACTTGTTTTTATATGGGCGATATATGGTTTGGTGCAATATTATTATTTACATGTACCCACCAACGCATCTTTTCTTAACCGTAACAGTCTCGCGGCTTTAATCAATCTCGCTTTAATTCCTGCTTCAGCTTATTTTTTATTAAGTGAAAAGGAGCGTCCCTGGAAATTCATTAATAATAAAATATTAGCGCTCACTCTTATTATATTGTTTTTAACAGCCTTCATTATTACCAGCCGCGGAGGTTCTTTAAGTTTAATATTAGGTTTTATGGTCTTATTTTCATTGTTATTTAAACATGTAGAAAAATCACAAATTTACTCTTTATTTATAATAATATTTATTTCTTTTTTACTTGCCACACTATCTCAATATTTTATTCAAGATTCGCCAAGTGGTTTTACCGAACGGATGGTGACTTTACAAAACACATCAAAAGCCGGGGGGGCACGTTTTATTATTTGGAACAGTCTAATTCCACTTTTTAATGAAATGCCGTGGTATGGACTTGGGCTTGGTAGTTTATGGGTTTTCTGGCCGCCTTATCGTTCAACGAATGATACTAGTGCCGGCTTTTTTTCGCATAACGACTACATGCAAATTACACTTGAAGCCGGATACCCGGGTATTTTACTTCTTGTTTTATTGTTTATTTTTATTCTTATTCATTTTATTCGCACAATAAAAAATGATAATTTGTTGCTCCTTCAACGTGCTGAACTCATTGGGCTTTTTGCAGCTTTAGTGACCTTTGCTGCACATAGTTTTTTTACTTATAATTTTTATATTCTTCCACTACTCCTTATAGCGGGAATTTATCTTGGTCGATTCAATCAGCTTGTTAATATAAATACCAGATCTGTTAAAACCATCCCTGCATTTAAGATTTATTTCAAACCGATCATGTTTATCTTTAGTATGACAGGACTCATTTTTATTTTATGCAGTTATTTTTTATCCATCTCTCTCTCGAGTTACTACAACATGCAAGCTAAAGAGCTGATGTTACAAAAAAAATATCAGGACTCAAATGCATATTTCCTAAAAGCACAAACACTTGCGCCACTCATGGATAATCCCTTTTTTAGTCATGCTGATTTATTACGCCGTGGGGCCAACAAACTTTACTCTGTAAACAAAAATAGAAAAGCTAATTCGCTTCTAAAACTTGCACATGACAATCTTGATAAGGCTGAAAAACTCAACCCCTTACGTCCGCAAACTCACCATATTCGAGGTTTAATTTTTGAACGAGAACAACCAGAAAAAGCGAAGATAGAATTTAAAAAAGCCCTGAAACTGGATCCGCGCTTTCTTTTTTCTCGTATCCGATTAGCCACGCTTCTTCATCAGAAAAATCAACTAAAAAAAGCGATGGAAGTGTTATATGACGGAGTGAACTATAATTACCCTGTAAATAAAGTCATGATTGAATATATGACTTTATTTGCCAAATTATCACGAGAAGCCGGTGTAGAGAGCTTTGCTTTGCACCTTGAAGCAAATATAAAGAAATATATTGGTGTAAATCGTCAAAATTAATCAAATTTACGCCTAATTTGCCGATAATATACTAATAATTTTATTATTAGAGCGCGCTACCTTGACGGTTTCAAGCAATTAATTATCTGTCTTTAATACGTTTAATAAATTTATGAATGATCTTTGATATGAAAAAAATATTTTTTCAATTTAATATCCCACATCACTTTAGCGCTGTACTTTACTATCTTGTTTTTTTATTTTCTACCTTGCCGGCTTTTGCTGATACTGTTCGAGATGAGTTTACAGCTCTAAGTTATACAAATAATAACGGTTCCGCTAATTGGGCAACAGATTGGTTAGAAATCACTGAAGCAGATGGTGCAAATACTGGTGATATCCAGGTAATTGATGATCTAGGTTCTGGTCGATTACGTATTAGCAGTAACAACAAAGGTGTGCAACGTGAAGTAAATCTAAGTGGTGCTACGGTCGCGACTCTTACATTTGATTACCGTAGCGAAAGTTTGGACAGAGGTAATGAATACGTCAACCTTGAAATTTCTTCTGATGGTGGTGCTAGCTGGACCGAACTTGTTCGTTATAAAGGCCCTCAAACAGATGCCTCTTATCAGTCATCATTAAGCTATGATATTACTCCATATATTTCAGCCAATACTCGCATTCGATTAATCGGATCAGCAAACCTCGATTCTGCGGATGCAGTCTATTTTGATAATATCGAGATTGATTACACCTCACCTTCTCTAACTCACTTTGCCATCAGCCACGATGGAACCGGTGACAATTGCCTGCCTGAACAAATTACTATAACCAAACATACAGCAGCTCATACTATAGATACTACGTATACCGGTACAATATCGATTAGCACTTCAACGGGCAATGGTAACTGGACAAAAACAACTACTGCTACAGATGCTGAAGGTATTCTTAGTGCAGGAACAATAGACTCTGGTATTGCAACATATACATTTGTAGCAGCAGATAATGGATCTATCACGCTTAATCTTGAAAATATAAATGTAGAAACACTCAATATAAATATTACCGATGGTACAGACACTGAATCTTCAGCAGAGGATGCTGATCTTAGTTTTTCAAGTTTAAGTACAGTAACTTATCGTGATGAATTTTTAACTATAAGTTATGCAAATAATAATGGCTCTGCTCTTTGGGCTTCAGACTGGTTAGAAATTGTTGAAACAGATGGTGCAGGTACTGGAGACATTCAGATAAGCAGCGGTCAAATACAAATTAGTGGCAGTAATAAAGGAGTACAACGTGCGGTTGATCTCACCGGAGCAACAACTGCAACTCTCACACTTAATCACCGTCGTGTAAGTTTAGAGGGCGGTGAATATGTTAATCTGGAAATCTCTTCTGATGGAGGCGTAAGCTGGACTGAGCTCGATCGTTTTAAAGGCCCGCAAAACGATGTCTCCAACCAATCAACCAGTTATAACATTACTCCATATATTTCAGCTACCACACGCATTCGATTACTTGGCTCAACAAGCCTTGATAGCACTACGGATGTCGTCTATTTTGACAACATTGAAATAGCCAGTTCTTTTGTGGTTGCTTGTTCATCTGTAGATCACTTTTCGATTAACTATTTAAGTGGTGCAACTGGCACAGGGGTTAACTGCCAGGCTGAATATATTACTATTGAAGCACATGATTCCAGTCATAATGTTAATACAACATACACTGGTACGATCATACTAAGTACTTCTACTATTAATGGTGATTGGTTCAATACAAGTACGGCTTCTGATGCATTGGGTAGTTTTACAGCAGGCATAATTGACTCAGGAGCTGCAACGTATACTTACGTTGCAAGTGATAATGGTTCAATTGTTTTAAATTTCAAAGACACGCACACTGAAACGGTGAATATAAATATTGCTGAGGGAACGACCACTGAAACAAGCAACTCTGCACTTGCAAGTGATGATTATGAAATTGCTTTTGCGTCAACTGGTTTTAATTTTCTTGCCACTGGAGTGAAAAATACTATTGGCACACAAATTGGCGGTAAATCTTCTAATCTGGCTCCCAATATTCAAATCCTGGAATTGCAGGCAATAAAAACAAGCGATCAAACTGGTGCTTGTGAATCTGCATTTCAGAATCCAACTGCTGTCGAAATTGCAATTGAATGTATCGATCCAATCAACTGCACCGGTAATAATTTATACATCAGCAGCGATGCTGGTACTACTTTTAATCAAATAGATAGTACGCCTGAATTAACTTATACCTCCATAACTGGTTTTGACTTCGGCACCGCTACTGACACTACTGCATCCTTTATCATTCGTTATGATGATGCTGGCAAAATCAAACTTCATGCACGAAAAATTCTTACCCCCTCTAATGAACAAATGCTCGGTTCCAGTAATGAGTTTGTTGTACGTCCTTTTGGTTTTGTTATTGATTTTTCAGGTCAACGAACAGCAGATTATGCAGATAATGGAACTCTCGATGACAGTACTGGAACAAACCTTTCCTATGCTATTAATGCTTCAGGTACTCTCTTTAGAAAAGCAGGTGAAGATTTCACCGCCACACTAACTGCTGTCCAGTGGCAAGCTATCGATGATACTGATAATAATGGTGTAGCTGATACAGCAGCCAATCTTACTGATAACACACCAACACAAAACTTTGGTAATGAAACAACCGCCGCCATTCCAGCTAATATTTCTGCAACTCCAGCAACAACACTGGTACCTAACGCTGGTGTACTGACCAATAGCACTAATAGCGCTACCTTTACAAACGGTATAGGAACCAAGACACTTGCCTGGAGTGAAGCAGGTATTGTAAATATTACAACTTTGCTTACTAATTATCTGGCAAGTGGTGAAGATATAAATGGTAATGTGCAAAATGTTGGGCGCTTTGTTCCTGATTATTTTAATACAACTGTAATTGAAGGTTGCATTGTAAATAATAACTACACCTATTCAGCTCAACCATTTTCTGTATCAGCAATTGCAAAAAATACTACAGGTGGCACAACACTTAACTACAATAATACTTATGCCTTTACCACAACTGTTTCTAATGCAGGGATAATCACTAACTTCACAAACAACACGATCCCTGCTGGTAATTTTAATAATGGTATAGGTACTCGAACAGATGTAACTTATACCTTTACCGCTAAAAAAACTATTCCTGAAATTATTACATTACGTGCACGTGATACTGATACCCTTACTGCCTCAGGTACAATTGAGGGCACAACCGAAATTCGTAGTGGGCGTGCTCGTTTAGAAAATATTTTCGGTTCAGAGTTAACGTCTTTAACCATGCCATTAAATATTGAATATTATTCTGATAATACTTTAATCGCAGACACTTCTGATGATGGTTTTATGCTTAATACTGATGACTCTTGCACTACCTATGATGCTACCCTTGGTGCATTGACTAACTACACGGGTAATTTATCCGCGGGTGAAACAACCGTAACAGGTGCAGGTACAGTGGCAGCTGGAGAAGCAAATATAGCATTTAGTGCGCCAGGCACAGATAATGAGGGTTCTGTAAATTTACTGTTAAATAACACTTCTAGTCCAGGCTGGTTAACCTATAGCTGGAATGTTGACTGTGATAACGCCGATGCTGATGATGACATCACTACTGGTATTGATGCTGGTATGTGCGGTCCATTCGGTACTGCTTCGTTTGGTCTTTACCGCGGTGATGATCGGATTATTTACTGGCGAGAAATTTTTTAAAATATATATAGCCCGGATTGCGCTGTGCTAAATCCGGGCTACCATTGTGGATCCGGTATTTATGCCGACAACCTCTAAGTTTTTAAAGACGATCTTGTCATTCCGGCCAAGCAACGCGCGAGCCGGAATCTATATTTGAATAACTGGATTCCCGCTAAGAACATGCGGGAATGACGCTATACGGTATCCTCCATATCAAGCTCTTTAATTTTTCGGGTTAGGGTATTACGTCCACACCCTAATAAACGTGCTGCATCTTGACGACGACCGCCCGCACTTCTAAGTGCAGTTTGAATCATTACACGCTCAAACTCCGGGGTCGCTTTATCAAATAAATCCGTTTCACCATTAGCGAGTTGTTGCTCTGCCCAATATTGTAAAACCTTTACCCAATCATCACTTGCCTGTAATTTTGCTTCTTTATTTAATAATTCAGGAGGTAAATCATCAATATGAACTTCCTGCCCGGGAGCCATCACCGTTAACCAACGACAAGTATTTTGTAACTGTCTGACATTGCCCCGCCATTCTAACTTCCTTAAAAAATCTAATGACTCATCATCAAGGCTTTTTGTTTCTACACCTAACTCTGTTGCTGCACTCTGTAAAAAATGTCGTGCAAGTAATCCAATATCTTCACTACGTTCTCTTAACGCAGGTATATGAATACGTATGACATTTAAACGATGAAATAAATCTTCACGAAAATCACCCTTCTCTACACGTTCTTCAAGATTTTGGTGGGTTGCCGCAATAATACGCACATCTACTTTAACCGGGCTGTGTCCACCCACCCGATAAAACTCACCATCTGCCAGAACGCGTAACAAACGCGTTTGTAACTCTGCTGGCATGTCACCAATTTCATCTAAAAATAAAGTACCGCCATCAGCTTGTTCAAAGCGACCTTTTCGTAATGCTTGTGCACCGGTAAATGCACCCTTCTCATGACCAAATAATTCAGACTCTAATAAATCACGTTGTATCGCTGCCATGTTTAAAGCGATAAATGCATTATCTGCACGTGGACTATGACGATGCAATGCTTCGGCAACCAGTTCTTTACCTGTACCCGACTCACCATTAATTAACACTGTTATATTAGAACGAGATAAACGCCCAATGGCACGAAACACTTCTTGCATGGAAGCCGCTTCACCAATAATTTCTGTTTCCTGTAAGGGTTCTACCTTACTTCCTTCTTCTTTTGAAATTTCTCTATGGTGTTTTACCGCACGACGTGTAAGTTCAACCGCTTCATCTATATCAAAAGGTTTTGGAAGATACTCAAACGCACCACCTTGATATGCTGAAACGGCGCTATCTAAATCAGAATGTGCGGTGATAATAATAACGGGTAAATCAGGATAATTTGCATGTATCTTATCCAGCATAGCTAAGCCATCCATGCCGGGCATACGTACATCACTAATAATGGCATCTGGTTGTGATTTTTCTAATGCCTTAAGCACACTATCTGCTTCTTCAAAAGTTTGTACATTCATACCCGCATTGCTTAGTGCCTTTTCCAATACCCATCGTATTGAACGATCATCATCAACAACCCAAATACTTTCCTTATTTTCATTCGTACTCATACTTCTATTACCTTATTAATTAATTGGCAGAATGACAGAGAACACTGTTTTACCAGGTTCGCTATGACATTCAATTAAGCCATCATGTTGCTGTATCAAGGATTGGGAAATAGCTAAACCTAAACCACTTCCTTCAGCACGACCTGTGACCATTGGAAAAAATATTTTATCTTTAATGTCCGCAGGTATTCCTGGCCCATCATCTATTACCCCTATACATGCCACTAACTTATGACGTTGATGACCGATGGTATATTTTCTTACTACACGTGTTTTAAAGGTGATGTTTCCTTCTTTACCTAACGCTTCACATGCGTTACGTGCAATATTTAATAGCGCCTGTATTAACATATCTGGATCAACATTCAACTCAGGAATGCTGGGATCATAATCACGATGAAGCTGTATACCATCACCAACTTCAATTTTAATTAAACTTCTTACCCGCTCTAAAATTTCATGAATATTAATTTCTTTTATTTTAGGCAAACCTGCAGGTCCAAGAATTCGATTAACCAATGCCTTAAGCCTGTCTGCTTCACTAATGATGACTTGTGTATATTCTTTTAATTCTTTGCTTGGTAACTCTCTTTCTAAAAGCTGTGCTGCTCCACGTAACCCCCCCAGTGGATTTTTTATTTCATGCGCTAAACCACGTAAAATTTCCTGCGTTACTTCCTGTTGTTCCACTCTATGTTCATCACGTGTTATACGTAACCAACGATCAACAGGGAAAATTTCTAATAAATAATCGGTTTTGTCTTCATTATCGATTAACGGCAAAATAGTTAAATTTACTGTGACCTCTTTCTCATGGAACAAAACTAAAGGCACTTCATGCCGGGTAAAAGATTGTCCTGATTTAATATCATCAACCCATTTATTTAATGAAATTTCATCACGATGTTGAATTAAATCCACATAAGTGAGACCCAGCATTTTTCGTGCACTTTGCTCAAATAACATCTCACCCGCAGGATTGATGTAACTCAGAATTAAATCTGCATCAAATAATAAAACTACGGTACTCATCCCTTCCAGTACCCGTTTTTGCAATTCAAGCTGTTTAGTCATCTCTTTCCTTCATCATTATACAGACTTGAGCAAAAACCAAGCCAAGTAAGAAAATTGCCATTATTTCTGTAAAAAATTGCTTGCCGTTAAAATCGCATTTAAATCAATAAGTTAAGACGTTTATTTGTGAGGTGCGAGAGCAGCTCTCTCATTCTAGAAATATAGGATATTATAAATTCAATTGGAATGCACCATGTTGGTGCAAGAGGTTGTTAGGGGACTTTTGGTTTAGGGGGAGGTGCCGGTCTTTTGAAAAACCGCTTCATGTGAAATTGAACAGATGCGACTGGACTAACGACTTCATCTTTTGAATCAATAATGCTGACATAGATACTATGCGTACCGCGATCAACATTTTTAAACGTCACGCTCGCTTTATCGCTGGTAAGCGACTGGATACCCAATTTATATCGAATACGATGCCCATAAACACTTTTTAACACGGGCTGTACTGATACCGACACGGCAACATTTGATGTATTAAGAATAGTTGAATTATTTGCAGGTTTATTTATTGATACTTGATAATTAAAACTTGGACTTAATTTTTTAGTTGGCAAAGTCAACGCGGGTAAACGAGGAGGACTAAATGATGTTGGTTCACGAACTTTAACTTCTTCACTGTCGGTCGATTTTTGATCAGTGAAAACAACACTACCATCAGGATTTGTTTTTTTGTATACCGTTTCAGCTGTTACTGAAACAGATAAAAAAAGACAAATTAAAGGAAGAATTAGTCGAGACATGCTTATAGCATAGCCAACCAATTCAGTATAAACAAGAAAATATTGCCACCAAGAACACCAAGAACACCAAGTTAAAGTATTAAAAACCACTGGGAACACTGGGTATTTATTTTTATAATACCGTGCTCCCTGTGACTCCAGCGGTTAAATCTTTAAATTCTTTGTGTTCTTGGTGTCCTTCGTGGCTAAAATATTTTAAGAAAAAAAACGCCTTCATATAGAAGGCGCTCTTTAAGTAATATGACTTAAGCTATTAACAGCTGTAGTACATATCAAATTCAACTGGATGCGTAGACATACGTAAACGCTGAATTTCTTCTTCTTTCAGTTCAATAAATGCATCAATCATATCTTTAGTGAATACATCGCCTTGAGTTAAGAAGTCATTATCTACTGCTAACGCTTCTAAAGCCTGGTCAAATGAATGACAAACTTGTGGAATCGCTGCTGCTTCTTCTGCTGGTAAGTCATATAAATCTTTATCCATTGCTTCACCCGGGTGAATCTTGTTTTGGATACCATCTAGACCCGCCATTAACATTGCAGCGAATGCTAAGTATGAGTTAGCCGTTGGATCAGGGAAACGTAATTCAATACGACGTC
>JAGLTQ010000172.1 GCA_023135195.1 Gammaproteobacteria bacterium
CGTTATGTTTAAAAAATAAAATCGCACTATGACAAAAATATTCAAAATAAAAGCTCACGAATTCAAAGATATCGCAGTAGGCTATGGTGGCTGCATAGCAACGGATATGATTACTGTTCAAGGAAAACGTGTTGGTTACATGTATCGTGATGAACCGAGGAATGAAATGGATAGTGGGTGGTGCTTTATGTCTGGGAAGGAATCACAAAAATATATGGATGACCCGAAAAATCATGAGATATACGATGTGAACACAATAGCAAACTACTCTCCTGATATTACGGAATTTTTAGAGGCACCATATGGTTCTGCGTTTGAAAGAAATTCAGAAGGTAAACTTGTTGAAATTGAAGACTAAAAAACATAACAAGCAAGTCAAGAACATTCGCTCTCGCTCATTTGGACAACCAAAAGCCGTGCTCCGCACGTTTTTGGTCGCCACTTACTTAAGTCGTTGAAGCTGTAGAAAAACCCTAAGTTGACATGCAACTAAAATGTAAGACGATATAAGCGATTAAAAGTATTTATCCTGAACACGAATATAAATTTTGTTGTTGGGATCGCATTTACAACATCACTGCATTTAAGTGCTACTTTTATATATGAGTCGATATTTTTACAATTTTGATTTAGGTTCCATAAAGTACCTGTTTATGGGTTTTTCTACAGCCTCGTTAGCTTTCTACAAACATGTCCAATATATTGCACATGTCCGCCCCATACGCTATACTTGTACAATATACCGTACATGTAAGGAGTTATAATAATGCGTATTATTTCATTCACCGAAGCAAGAAATGCTCTTAAATCTGTTCTAGATCAAGTAGTTAATGACGCTGACTGTGCTGTAATTACACGTCGTGACAGCGATGACGCGGTAGTTATGTCTTTAGACTTTTACAATAGTCTTATGGAAACAGTCTATTTGCTTAAAAGCCCTGCAAATGCAGAGCATCTCAGTAAATCTATAGAGCAATACCACCAAGGTAAAACTAAGGAAAGAGACTTACTAAATGAGTAAGAACTTAGCGTGGACTGATGCGGGCTGGTCAGATTATATTTATTGGCAAAGCCAAGATAAAAAAACATTAAAACGTATCAATAAATTAATTGATAATATCCTCCGCTCCCCTTTTGAAGGTATTGGGAAACCTGAGGCATTAAAAGAAAATCTATCTGGCTTTTGGTCACGTAGAATTGATGATACCAACCGTTTAGTTTACGCAGTTAATGATACACATATAACTATCATTGCCTGTAAGTATCACTATAAAAAACCAAGCTAACAGCAAGTCAAGATCGCTCGTTAATCACTCGCTGGGACTTTTAAAAATCATTCTCTTTGCTTATTCAAAAGGCATCACTTCAAGTCGTGAAATTGAATGGAGTTGTGAAACCAACATTATCTTTAAAGCTTTATCCTGCGATACCGTTCCTCACTTCACCACCATTGCCAGTTTTGTTAGTTCCCATGCTTTAGAGATTGAAAACCTGTTTGAACAAATTTTATTGATTTGTGATGAGCAAGGTTTATTAGGCCGTGAGCTGTTTGCTATTGATGGTTGTAAAATGCCTTCAGATGCCTCAAAGGAATGGTCAGGTACCTTTAAAGAGCTTGCACAAAAAAGAATTAAATTAAAAAAACTCATTCACCATCACGTTACTAAACATAAAAAACTCGATAAAGCCTATAAGAAGATAGATCAGTTTTTAAAAACAGCCCAACCAAGGCAGGTTTTTGCTCCTGCAAAACCTGCATTCCCTGCGTCCTTGCAGGTCAGACGGTAAGGGTAAACAAAGCAAGGAAGTGAAAAGCAACATCACTGATAATGAAAGCGCCAAGATGGTACGCAACTGCTCCTGCGTTGCGTACATATAGTCCATCCATGGACAAAACCACCAGCAAAGGTACCATTCAAGGGTATAACGGCATTGCTTCGGTAGATAAAAAACACCAAATTATTATTGATGCGCAAGTGTTTGGCTCTGGTCAAGAACAGCATACTTTACAACCTGTGCTTGAGGCGATTTAAGATCGTTATCAACGTTTAGGGTTTAGTGAAAACATCTATCAAGACGACATTATTGTGACGGCTGATACCTGCTTTGCCAATAAAGACAATATGAAGTACTTAATCAAGAACAAGATTAATGGGGATATTACTGACAATCAATTTCGCAGTCGCGACCCCAAGTTCAAAAACCATAAAACAAAATATAAAAATAACACTGCAAAAAAAGTAAAACCCAATTCAAAGTTCACAACCACTGATTTTAAATTTAACGCTAAAGATTTAACCTGCACTTGTCCTGCGGGTGAACAAATAAGTTTTCGTTGTAAGGGGACAGACAAAAATAACAACGTTAAAGTGTTTTTTGAAGGCCGCCTTCTGCAATGCCGCAACTGCACACTAAAAACACACTGCATGACAAACCCGGAGTCTGCCAATCATCGCAAAGGAAAGGGTCGACAAGTTTCTTTTATTCTAAAAAAACAACACAAAGAGAATGTAACCGATTGGATGAGAGTTAGAATCGACAGTGAAAAAGGAAAACAAATCTATTCACATCGAATGTCGGTGGTGGGCAGATAATTGCTCCTGCATTATCTGCATTCACGCCATCCCTGGCGATTAACCCGTGTTTGGTAATATAGGAAGTAACAAAAAACTTAATAGGTTTAGTTTGCGAGGTAAAAGCAAAATACAAAGTCAGTGGCGAATCTATTGTTTAGTACATAAACATAGAGAAATTAAAGAACTATGGGCAGTTAGCAGCCTAAAAGCCAAGAAATAGATGATATGAACATCCCAGGCTATAAACTTCACTCCCTAAAAGGTAAGTTGAAGGGTATATGGTCAGTGACAGTAAACGGTAACTGGAGAGTTACTTTTAAATTTGAAAATGGAAATATTTATATTGTTAACTATGAGGACTATCACTAATGAATATGCATAATCCACCTCATCCAGGCGAGTTCATTAAAGAAGTTTATTTATCGCCTTTTAATATTAGCTCTCGCACAGTTGCAGAAAAACTATTAGTTTCTCCTTCAACTTTTAACCGCCTAGTAAATGCTGAAAGTAATATTTCACCTGAAATGGCATTAAGGCTTTCTAAGACACTTGGTCGCTCACCTGAAAGCTGGCTTTCTATGCAAGGCTCTTACAATCTTTGGCACGCTAGAAATAACTTAGATCTTCGTAAAGTGAAAAAGTTAAATATTAAAGCAGTCTAAGGCGTTCAAATCGGACTTTTTAACTCAAACGTTGAAGCTGTAGAATAACCCTAAGTTGACATGCAACTAAAATGTGAGTCGATATTTTACAGTTTCAATTTGGGTTCCATAAAGTAGCTATTTATGGGTTTATCTACAGCCTCGTTAGCCATTCAAAACCACCCTCCTGAGTACAAAAGGCACACGTCTGTACTATGCTTCATCTATGGAAAAAACATTTAATTGGAATAGCGATAAAAATCAGCAACTTATGAGCGAACGAGGCATTTGCTTTGAAGATATTGTTCTAAATATTAACCTTGGTAATGAGCTTGATATCTATGATCATCCAAATAAAGAACAATATCCTAATCAACAAGTCTCTGTTGTTCGAATAGAGGATTATGTTTATTTAGTCCCCTTTGTTGAAAGTGAAAATGAAAATGAAAATGAAATATTTTTAAAAATTATCATTCCAAGTAGAAAAGCAACTAAACAATATATAGGTGAATCTGATGAATAAACTAGACAAAGAAGAAAAGGATATTTTAGAAGCTTTTGAGTCTGGAAAGTTAAAACGTGTTAAAAATGTAAAAGAAAAAATAAAGCGGCACAAAACCGTTGCTGAAGCAACATTTAAAAAAGATGCTCGCATTAATATACGTTTATCTTCTAGGGATCTTCATTCCTTACAAGCTCGAGCTTTAAAAGAAGGTATCCCTTATCAAACACTAGTATCAAGCGTGTTACATAAGTTTGTTGATGGTCAGTTAATTGAAAAAATGGCTAACAAGTAAATTAACATGGACAAAATAAAGCGTTGCGAAAAACCCGCAACACTTTATTTTCCCAGTATTAGAAACGTTAGCTGTAAAAACTTGCAGTTCTTAAATGTGATACTATACTATCACATTATGAAAACCGAATTAGTCACTACATTAAAACGCCAAGCCACTAAAATTCTCGCTGAATTACATGAATCAAAAGAACCAATACTCATAACAGAGCATGGCCAGCCATCGGCCTACCTTGTTGATGTTGACCATTATGAAATGATGCAAAACCGAATGCATATTCTTGAAGGTTTAGCGCGAGGCGAAGCAGCCATTAGAGATAATCGTATTTATACCAACGCAGAAGCAAAAGAGAAAATGAGTAAATGGCTCAAATAATTTGGACTGAGCCAGCACTATTAGATATTGAAGAAATTGCAGAATATATAGCTATTGATAAACCAAGAGCCGCTAGCCTCCTCGTTCAAAAAATATTTACCTCAACAGATCGACTTAAACAGTTTCCAGAATCTGGACGAAAACCTCCCGAATTAAAAAAATCAAGGTATCGTGAAATCATCGTTGATCCCTGTCGTATTTTCTATCGTATTGAAAAAGAAAAAATCTATATACTTTATGTTATGCGAAGTGAGCGGCAACTTAGAAAATATTTACTTAATGCAGGAGATGAAAAAAACAACTGACAAGAAAATTAACTTCGCGTGTTCCACACACCGGACGCACAAAAAGCCGCGCGCCGGTTATTAAAGACGTTACATTTTTAAATAGAGGTGAGCAATACAAAACTATTGTTAAGCCTCATAATAAGGAAGAACTATCTATGATTACTCGAATTATTATATAAAGAAGAAAAATCAAATAAATAGAAATACCCTGATGTTTATAGCTTTGCAAATAAAACACTTGGCATAGTAAGTAAAAACCATCATCATCTAATTTATAAATATTACCTTCTAAGGAACGAACACATGAAAACGATTGCAGCACTTTTAACTGTTTCTATATTAACCATGTCCTGTACACAAGCAGGCGATAATAACTACAAGCTAAATTCTGAGGATGAAAAAACATTTTATAGCATCGGTTATCATTGGGCCTCTAAATTAAAAATATTCAATTTATCAGATGGAGAAATTAAAGCCATTCTTAAAGGTGTAGCCGCATCTACCAAGGGCGATAAAGCAGAACTTGATATACAAGCCTATTCTTCAAAAGTCGAGCCTATGCTTAAGTCAAGAATGACATCAGCCATGGGGACGACTAAAGAACAGGGTAAAAAATATATTGCCAATTATTTAAAGAAAAATGCCACAGCAAAACAGACAAAATCTGGTTTAGCTTATGAAGTATTGAAAGAAGGTTCTGGTAAGTCACCAAAGGCTACTGATACGGTTGAAGTGCATTATCACGGCACATTAATTAATGGTGTTGTTTTTGACTCTTCTGTTCAGCGTAACAAAACCATAGAGTTCCCGTTAAATCGTGTGATTAAAGGTTGGACTGAAGGTCTTCAATTAATGAAAGAAGGTGGAAAAATTAAGCTTATTATTCCTTCTGAATTAGCATATGGTGATAATGGTTCTCCACCAAAAATTCCGGGCGGTGCAACACTTGTTTTTGAAGTTGAACTTTTCAAAGTGAAATAAATAATGTTGAGAGCAACTTATCCTGTTATTTACGGTTGTTGCTCTCATAATTTAAGCTGAGAAAACATGAACAAAAATATTTGGATTATAACGTTCACATTATTTCTTATCTGGTCTGGTATTAATCCTAAAGACCAGTTCACCTGGTTATTAGAAGTAGGTCCGGCGATCATCGGTGCTGCCGTCATGGCAAAGACCTATAAAACATTTCATCTCACTCCGCTTGTTTATATTTTAATACTTATTCACTGCGTCATTTTAATGATCGGCGGCCATTACACTTATGCTGAAGTTCCCTTTTTTGATTATTTAAAAGATATTTTTAATTTTACTCGTAATAACTACGATAAAGTTGGTCATTTTGTACAAGGCTTTGTTCCAGCGTTGATTACCCGAGAAATATTAATTGGAAAAAATGTGATTCCAGATGCTGTCTGGCGAAACTTTTTTATACTGTGTTTTTGTTTAGGTTTCAGTGCTTTTTACGAGCTTATTGAATGGGGAGTTGCTTTAGCATCAGGTGAAGATGCTGTGGCATTTCTTGGCACTCAAGGTTATATATGGGATACGCAATCTGATATGGGACTTGCACTGCTCGGTGCAATTATTGGCTTATTCAGTTTAAGTAAATTACATGACGAGCAATTATTAAAAATCAATAACAGACATTAGATTTTGAGAAAGTAAATGGAATTGATTATCTTATTTTAATAATTATAAAACGCCATATATAACCATATGGCGATCACTCACTTCTTCCACTTGTAAATTACCCAGGTTCATTTCATCAAGCTGCTTTCTTACTTCTTTAATAGTATATGAAGCTCGCAAAGAATTTTCGAAGTCTTCTTTTAAAATAACAGGTTCATTCGCCGCATATACACTCGATAAAAACTTCACCGTTTGTTCGTCAGCAGATCGAGTAAGATCCATCACAAAAATATGTGCAAAAGGTTTTGCATGTTTCTGAATGGTTTCCCATAAACTTAAAGGATCCACCAAGTGATGTAATAAACTATTGCTAATAATGGTGTGATAATATTCTTGCGGTAAGTTTACATCTGGCAAACTGGTTTCAATAAGCTTGATACGAGCAGTTAAACCGGCCTTTTCATTCAATTCTTGTCCAAATTTAAGCATGACAGCAGAACCATCAATCGCATGAAAACCTGCTCCTGCATACGACTGTGCAAAACGTCGAGTGATGTCACAAGGCCCGCAACCTAAATCAAGTACGACATCATTAAAGTCGGGGCGTATCCCAGGAAATTTTTCCAGGAATGTTTCAACAAACAAATTATGTGGCTTAGAGAAATCAGCAAAAGCATATGCTTTTGCCTGCGCTTCACCCTGCATTAACTCTTCTTCAGGAATTCGATCCATCATTTATTTAAGGAAGAACATGCTCATTTACATACAGTGATTCTATTGTTTCGCGTTCTCGAACAACGTGTGCTTTATCACCATCTACCATAATTTCAGCAACACGCGGACGCGTATTATAATTCGAACTCATGGTAAACCCGTAAGCACCCGACGAACGTACCGCCAGCAGATCTCCTGCTTCAAGAATTAAATCACGATCTTTTCCGAGAAAATCACCCGTTTCGCAGATAGGACCAACAATATCGTAACTTTGAGTATCACCTTTTTTGATAGTAACAGGAATAATATCTTGCCATGCGCCGTATAAGGCAGGGCGCATTAAATCATTCATTGCCGCATCAACTATTGCGAAATGTTTCTCATCGTTACTTTTTATAAATTCAACTTGTGTAACCAGAATACCGGCGTTACCTGCTATTGCTCTGCCAGGTTCAATAAGAATTTGTAAATTACGCCCTTCAAGTTTCGCTGACAGCGCTTTGGCATATTCAGCGGGTAAAGGTGGTGTCTCATCACGATATTGAATCCCTAACCCACCACCAAGATCAAGATGATGAATTGAGATACCCATATCTGATAACAAGTCTATTAAGTTCAGAACCCGATCTAAGGCATCCAAAAAAGGACGTGTTTCAGTTAGCTGGGAACCAATATGGCAATCCACACCTTCTATTTTCAGGTTTGCCATTTTACTGGC
>JAGLTQ010000173.1 GCA_023135195.1 Gammaproteobacteria bacterium
GTATTGATTGTTAAGGAATTAAAATAATTAAAGAAAAAAGTCGGAAGTATCATGCTTTTTACAAAGCGCCTCCGACTTTTCAGCAAATAATTATTTTGCTTCCATATCCTGACCACAACACATTGGAGATTTAATTTTTCCATGGCCATCAGGACATTCTGATACATGCACAGTTTCACCATCATCCGTTGTGATTGTACCGTGAACTAATTCTTTACCGCATGTTCCACAAGTCATTGTGCCTACACTCATTCCACATACATTACAGGTATATGCTGCCATTTCAATCTCCTTATTTATTAAAGGTTTTTCTGTTTAAAATACATTAAATTTGATGATATATGTTTTTATTGTAGATTAAAATATACATAATTGTAGAAATAAGAACGTGCTAAATGATTAAGTAAAATATGAGCGAAAATACTAAACAACAAACAGTTGAATTCCATGGTGAGCATGGTCAACAAGGCATTGCAGTGGTTAGTGGTGGTGGCAAAATTGCACTCGCAGCAGATCAGGAAAGTTTGTTGCCCATTTACCTGGCCAGTCTGCGTCAACGTTTCAAGAATGAAATTAATCGCTTAACAAGCGGGCGTGCCATGTTTGAAATGCTGGTTGGTCATGAAGATGCTATCGAACTCAGCTTCCCTATGAGTTATTTGTACGCCTGGTGCTGGTTACGCCACAATGTGCACATCAATTATATTCCTCAGGTGTTAGAAGCTTTCAGAGGCAAGAAATTCGGGTTTTTAATGGATTTATTATTGAGTGATACTCCTGAGCAGTTCATTGAGGGCTACATTCAATATTTTCAATCGGCAAATGATGGTCTAAAACAACAAGTTGAGTTACAGCATTTATTAAATAGTAGAAATAATAATGCTCTTGAACTTGCTAGTGATATGTTTTCAATATGGCAATCTTTCGGCTTGTTTACAGAAAGTTATATGAAACAATTTAAGCAAGTAGCCAGTGATGAGCGCGATCGATATAAAGGTATGTTGGGTGAAGAAGATTTAGAACGATTAGCTTTGGTTGATGCTCTAGCGGACTCTGATTTTACAATTGAAAAACCTTTTTACAGCAAGCTGGGTATTATTCCCGCAATGGGTTGTCCGCAAACCTGCCGGCATTGTATGTTTACCTGGCGACCTCTTCGTGGAAAAAATGAAAACCCGGCACAGGTTTTTGATTTAGTTAATCAACATACTGATAGCGTGTTATTTACCGGTGGTGATCTTACAAAACAACTTGATTATTTTTACGATGCCATCAGAACGATGGGGCATATTAAAAATTTCGCTATTTTATTAAATGGTGATTTTGCCGAGACAGCAAAAATTACAAATGAAATCATGGGGAAAATGGCTGCGGCGATTAAATCACGCCCTAAGAAATGGCCAAAAGCGATGGTGTTGCTACAAATAAGTTTTGATGAGTTTCATCAGGAAGTGTATGTAGATAAAAAGGGTTTATTAGCAGAACGTATCCCGGTGGCAAAAATTGCTAATATTGTTGAGCGTTATCCAAAATATTCAGCTCAAATCCAACTGGCATTGCTGCATAAACAAACAGGGCTCAATTTTTCACACGATTTTTTAAATAAAGGCGTGGTTGCCCGGCTGGCTGCAGAATTAAAAAAACGTGGTTTGCAAATGCAAGTGGTTGATATGAAAGCCTCACCCCGTTTAAAAGCAAATCCCATGATCAACTCAAAGCCCCCCCAACAAAAAGAAAAAGTATTAAAAGATATTACCTTCGTATTAGATAAACATACCAATGCGCCCATTCTACTTACCAGTTCAACGATAGATGGCTATGGTCGTGCCGCATTGTTAGATGAATGGGAAACGGTTAAAGAAAAAGATCTCCTGCAACAAGTGATAACCCAGGGGACGCCTGCGGGAGAGTCTTTTGATATCGACATGATGGTGTGGTTTAACGGCTGGGTAACATTATTTAATGCTGTGCATATCTGTTTAGGTGATATTTATAAAGATGGATTCGATACCATTATGGCTCGGCAGCGTAAAGACCCTTTGTCACATGCCTTAAACAAAATGGATCGAAGTATCCTTGCTTTTTATAGTGAAATTCGTGATGATTTAACTCAACAAATAGACGCGGCGACAGGTCCACATCATTTATTTCATGCGCTTACTGAAGAGCCTGAAGTTCGATTACACATGACTCGTCGCCTCATTGAAAATAATTAAGAATATTTTGGAGCTAGAGATGTTTAAGTGGGTTTATGGAATTATTATTGTTTTTATTCTGCTTTTATTAATTGTGCAGCCTGAATGGCTGAAAGTGTTTTTTACAGTTTTTGGTGACTTTATTCAAGCCAATGAGTAATGGAGTGATTTTAAAAAATGAGTAAACATTGGGTTATATATCTATCAGGTGAAATTCACAGTGATTGGCGTGAACGAATTAAAACTGCTGCTTTAGACGCAAATCTAAATATTTCATTTGCTAATCCGGTTACTGATCATGCTAAAAGTGATGATTGTGGTGTCTCTATACTTGGCAAAGAAGAAAATAGCTTTTGGCATGATCAAAAAGCATCCGGTATAAATGCTATTCGAACACGTAATTTGATTGAAAGTGCAGATATTGTTGTTGTTCGCTTTGGTGACAAGTACCGTCAATGGAATGCTGCGTTTGATGCGGGTTATGCTTCTGCATTAGGTAAATCAATTATTACGCTACACGATGAAGAACTTACTCATGCCTTAAAAGAAGTTGATGGTGCTGCGAATGCGGTATGCCAGACGCCAGAACAAGTCGTAGAAATTCTAAAATACGTAATACAGGAAGTATAAGTGTCA
>JAGLTQ010000174.1 GCA_023135195.1 Gammaproteobacteria bacterium
GGTTGAGAGTGACCGTAATACAGGACGTATGAGTGTCACGTAGCACGTAGACCAGGGAAGGTCGAGAGTGATTGTTCTTGTCAAAGATAATAAAATAATAAAGCATGACAGATAATAAAAAACAAACCATGCAATTTCTCTTTGGTGATAGAGAGCTTATTCTCATGGTCGCCGATCTTCTTGCTGCCCCGGTTGATGTTATTGTTAACCCCGCTAATGGCGGCTTATCTCATGGTGGTGGCGTTGCCGGTCAAATTGCCGATCAGGGGGGGGATGTTATTCAAAATGAAAGTGACCAGTTTATAAAAGAACATGGTGTGCTTGAGAGTGGCATGGTTGCTTTTACTTCAGCGGGACATCTTCCCTATGATGCTGTTATTCATGCCGTTGGTCCGAAGATGGGAGAAGGTGATGAACAGCGAAAAATTCAACAAGCCGTCTCACGTAGTTTACAACTCTGTGATATGCATGATTGGAAATCGATAGCTTTTCCTGCCATTAGCTCAGGCATCTTTGGGGTACCAGTAGAAACGTCAGCACGTGCTTTTTTTCGGGCAATCACTTCTTTCTGGGATGCCCGTATGGATATACCGCCTGAAAAGGTCATTATTTGTTTAACAGAAAAAAACTTTCAGCCATTTTTTAAAGCCTTCCAGGATGAATCTCAATTATCCAGTCATAAAAATGAGATGCCTGTTTCTAAACCCGTTTCTTATAATCCCGTAGCAGAAGCCGAGTTACCAGTGGGTGTTGTTGAATTAAGTGAAGAAGATATTTCTGGCTTAGAAGATGATGAAATGGACGACTGGTTTAAATAGAATTAATCAGGAATAAAAAAGGCCAGCAATGTTTAATGCTGTTCAGTTAAGGATTTGGTTTTATTCCCCCTCCCTCACGACTGCATGGACGCAGGAGGTAGAGCAAAGCAGGAGCAGTTGCCGAGGAGCAATTGTCGAGGGGATCATTATAAATCACCCCTCCCCCTGAAGGGGAGGGAATTAATTTTTATGCTCTTAACTGATCGGCATTACAGCAAAGCTGGCCTTTTAAATAATGGATTATTATTTTAGTGATTTTGTACTCATCCCCATCTCTTTCATTAGTGATGCGTAGTAACCTTTTGCACCCTTACCCATGAAGTAATAGTTTTTCATGCCGGCATCTTCTAAAGCATATTGTAACCAACGAACCTGTTTTCCTACGTCATCATAAATATATAATGTTTTGTTTTCCTGTTTTGCTTTGTGGATAAAGTCTTTTAATTTTTCTTCTTTATTAAGACTAATCCATTGTTCTTTACCCGGAAAAAATCCAGCTGCACTACGTTGAAATTTATCACGAACATCTAAAATAACATTTTTCTTGCCTTTATTAAAAACGTTATAACCAAATTTATCTGGTGTTAGTAATCGTGCTTTAAATTTAGCAGAAGGAATAATATCGGATTTATTTACAGGGCTAATACCAAATAATTCAGATTGTTGTGGATACGTTTTTGCCCATTCGAACATGCCTGCATCATAAGCTGAAACATTTTTAATCCTGGCTTTTAAGCATTTTTTTGTCGCAATGTAGGATTTCATACAGGTACGGCCATTACAGTAAAAGACGATAGGTTTAGTCGTCATTTGTCGTAATTTTTTAACTTGCTCAACAAAGTCTTTATTGGCGACAGGAATATTTTGTGCGCCTTTAATGCGTAATGTTTTAAATTCTAATGGAGAACGAGCATCAACAATGACAACTTCTAGTATTTTGCTCATTAACTGATTTTTTTCAACCACTTTAACTTCTGGATATTTAACTCGACCAGGAAACTCATTAGGAGCGGTCGGTGCAGCATTTAATAGTGTTGCATTAAGTAAGAAGACCAAAATCAATGTAACTCTTTTCATTTTAAAACCCCGATGTAAATAATTCAGTGACGGATAATACTCTAAGATTAATCAGAAATTAACAATTGGTAACATTATGCTTAACTAATTAAATATAAACACAAATAATCGGTCTATTTAGCTCGATTTGTGGATTACATCACAAAAATAAACTGTATTTGAATGGGATAAAATAGGCACCGGTACATTTGAAGCAGCGGATAGTGTTGATTTAGTTTGAACGGTAATTGATTATATAAAACGTTGTTGAACAGCTTCTGATTGGGTGATGTTGTGAATGAGCAAATAAAAAAACTACTAAATAAAATCTATGATCTGGAAGATGAACTACGTACGCTGCTCAATGAACAGCAAACGCAGTTTTCTTACAAAATAGCCGGTAAGCGAATTGAGTTTGAAAAAAGCATACGTGAAGCACATAAAAAATTAAAAACAAGCTGGTTTTACTGGTTTATTACCGTTAGTCCAAAACATTTACTTTCAATCCCATTTATTTATGGTTTGATTATACCTTTAGTGATTTTTGATTTGGGTATCAATATTTATCAGTCGGTATGTTTTCGTTTGTACGGCATCCCTTTGGTAAAACGATCTGAACATATTATTTTTGATCATCAACATTTAGCTTATCTTAATATTTTTGAAAAAATAAATTGTCTCTATTGCAGTTATGCCAGCGGCATTATCAGTTTTGGCCGTGAAGTTGCGTCACGCACAGAGCAATACTGGTGTCCGATTAAACATGCGCATAAATTAGTGGATGTGCATCATCGTTATGCCAAATTTCTGGATTATGGTAATGCAGAAAGTTACCAGAAGAATGTGGAAGAAATAAGAAGAGAACTACGAAACGAAAAATAGAAACTATTTTTCGTTTCGTAGGGCTTTATTGTCGTTGCTCAACTATTGTAGTGTTTTATAGTTGCTGCTCAACTATAGGAAAGATTTGCTCGTTTTCATAGACAATGCGATTTCTCACTAAAGCAAAAATGGTACTGCTCTCATTTTTTAACATTTCATGCTCTGAGTTAGAGCCCGGCAAGGAACACCAGTGCCGAACAAAGCCAGAAAAACGATGTTTAATTTCTTTAGCACTGTCATGAAAGGCTTTTGCTATTTTAGTCGTTTCATCATCACCAGTATGCATTAAGGCTGCATAAATAGTATTGTCTTCAAAGACCAGGTGTCCCCATACTTTTTCTTTAAACCGGGTCATTAAGTCACAGACAACAGGGTTATTGTGTAATGATGGTTGCTCCATTAATACGGTCAACACATCACAGAGTTGAGAAATTTCCTGATTCTGTTGCCTAAGTTCTTCGAGAGAATACATTTAACGCGCCTTCAAAGTCTATGTATATTTGAGAATGAGCCCATTATACACTTTTGATCATCGCTAATAGCTCATCCTTAAGATGCAGTCGTTGTTTTTTCTTTTCTTCAAGATATTCATCGGAGGTGTTTTCTACACCTGTTTCAATACGATGCACTTCATGATCAATTTCATGGTACTCCTCAAACAAACGGGAAAAATGATTATTGCTTGTTTTCAGCTTATGAATCGCGTCACGGTGTTCGGGTAACTCATGAATAAGATCGTGTTTTTCATTTAACATAGGTGTCTCCAGTTAATATTTAAATTTTGTCTGCACAGTTTACACAGTGTGCACTAAAAGGGAGTAGTTCAAGTCGCGCCGATGGAATATCTTCACCACATGCACTGCATGAAAAATACTCACCAGAATCAATTCTTTTCAAGGCATTGTCGATCATTACCAGCTCTTGTTCTGAAGCATTACCTAACGACTCAAGCACTTCATCATTCTCACGCTCCGTCGCCTGCTCGGTCCAGTTTGACGACATGCCTTCATGTTTAATGTCCTTATCAATCGCACTAACACGCTGTGTAAGGTCATCTTTCAGCGCCATTAATTTTTGTTTAAAGTGCTCTAAATCTGCCATATTTTAGCTACCTTTTTTGTCTTATCTTCTATTCAAATACTAGTAGATATTGATACATCATATGATGATCTGTATCAATATAAATAAACAAAAATTTCGTTGTTAACGGGGGCTAAATAACGCAGGAAATAGAGAAAAATGAGGTATGTTGTTCTATTATTAACAGCAGTATTATAAATAACAGGTGAGTAATGGTTGCTCTCAAAGAACTGTCAGGTTTAAACGATTTTAAAGAATTAGATGATACGGCGATGGTAGATGTTGCTGAACATGCGAAAATTAAAGAGCATATTGAAAATGATTTGTAAGTAATTAATTTAATAAAATTGTTAAGAAATGTTAAAAATGGTCGATAACTTATAAAGTTGTAAATAACAGAAACACTCAAATATGATTAGGACTATTAAATCAGGTCGGATAATTATTGTTAATGCAATAATAATACTATTCTTAATTACTCTTCTTATTGCCCAAAATATTTATTTTCTCAATAAAAACAACACCGCTCAGGCAGACATCAACAACATATATAATCGAAAACTGGATATCATAATGTTGATGTCTAAAATAGTGCGTGAGCGTTCTCTACATGTGGTAACAATGTATCTCTCTCAGGATCCATGGGATAGAGATAAGCTCTTTACTTCATTCCATAAGATGAAACTTGTTTTTTTAGATTTACATAAGGAGCTGAGATCATTAGGGCTGGCTGATAATGAAAAAGCTTTATTTGATGATGTAAGTAAAACAATTAATAAAACTGAACTTATACAAATTGATATCGTAGAACGCATTCAATCGGGTGGAGATAAAACACTTCACTCAGATATCTCAGCAAAAGATCTCCCGCTTGAATATCAGCTACTTGCTAACTTTGATTTACTCATTGAAATCACCAGAAACAATGCTCAACAGGCTCGTGAAGATGCTAAACAACAATATAGTGAAAGCATCAGGTTTACCTATATTATTGCTATTCTGATTTTATTTATTCTCCTCATGGCGACAAAAAGAGTACTGTTAAAGGTGAACAGAATTGAATCTGGATTAATTGATGATGCTGAAAGCATGAGTTGGGATGCCACTCATGATGCCTTAACAAATGTTTATAATCGGCGCTGGTTACAACATCAATTTGATGTTTTATATAATGATGGAGAAAAAAGAGCGTTAAATCACTCTTTATTATATATTGATCTCGATGAATTTAAGCCGGTGAATGACAATTATGGCCACGTAATGGGTGATAATTTTCTTATTGGTATAACGCGAGAGCTGGAAAGATGTATTCGTCAAAATGATACTTTGGCTCGGTTAGGTGGTGATGAATTTGCCATCTTGCTGGAAAATTGTGATTTGGAAAAGGCAAAAGAGATCTCGAAATGCCTAATTTCACGCGTACACAAATTTTCTCTTACGATTAAGGGTAAAAAGGTCTCGATTACAGGTTGTAGTATTGGGATTAAAGCGTTTGTCGGAAAATCGGCTACATTTGTTGAATTGATAAAGCAAACCGATGCGGCATGTTATATCGCCAAACACAGTGGTAAAAATCAATTCCATATAGGCTAAATGACAGCCAGATTTTGTGTAAAGTAAATTTTATCTATGAAATCTGGTTTTGTCCTATAAATCGGATAATTTCCTTTCTTTTTGTCTAATTTGGACATAATCAGAGCGTAAATCTTCAATATCCTGCCTATTTGAACTGACTTTAGTATATAATTCGCGGCTATTTTTTGGTGAATTTTTATTCATCAACCGAATTTTGGTCGTGGACACCTTCTTTTTGACGTCCACATTAGATTTTTTAACGTTTTTAATAATATTAGAGTAACAAGAAGATGACTGATTTAAGCAAATATAGAAATATTGGTATTTTCGCGCACGTGGATGCGGGTAAAACCACGACCACAGAGCGTATTTTGAAATTAACCGGTACCATCCATAAGACGGGTGAAGTACATGACGGTGAAGCAACCACCGATTTCATGGAACAGGAAGCTGAGCGTGGCATAACGATTCAATCAGCTGCGATTTCATGTGAGTGGGACGGCCACCGTATGAACATCATCGACACACCGGGACACGTGGATTTCACTATCGAAGTTTACCGTTCGCTTAAGGTGCTGGATGGCGGCATAGGTGTATTCTGTGCCTCTGGTGGTG
>JAGLTQ010000175.1 GCA_023135195.1 Gammaproteobacteria bacterium
CCAGCCCATGATAAATTTCATCAACGATAAGATATGCGCCCCGCTCTTTTACAAACTGGGCCATTGCAACAAGTTCTTCTTTTGCTAATAACGTTCCAGTAGGATTTGAAGGTGATGCGACAATGACTGCAGCAGTATTTGGTTTCCAGTTTTCTTTTAAATGCTTTAAGGTAAGTTGATAATCTGTAGAGGCATCAACTGAAACTGAACGCGTTTTACCCGATAAAAAACGGACAAAGTTTCTATTGCAGGGGTAGCCGGGATCAGCCAGTAACACTTCATCCCCTTCTTGCATAATAACACCCAGCGCTAACATTAATGCTCCAGAAGCACCGGGCGTAACCACTACTCGACTAGCTGATATCGAAACATCATATCGCGTTTGATAAAATTTTGAGATAGCTTCACGCAATTCAGTCAGCCCAAGCGCAGGCGTATAATGTACATCACCGGTACTGATTGCTGCTATACCCGCTTCAACAATAGGCGCTGGTGTTGGGAAATCAGGTTCACCAATTTCCATGTGAATAATATCTTTACCTTCAGCTTCTAATTCTTTTGCTCGTGCGAGCAATGACATAACATGGAAGGGTTGGATATCATTAATGCGTGAAGAATGACTCATATTATTGAAAACTCCATACAAAACTTAACAATCATGTCATTGCGAGGAAGCACAAAAAACAATCGTTTTTTGTGCTGACGTGGCAATCTCATGGTTATACCTGATTCTGTATGAGATTGCGTCAGTTACGTTGTTCTTTCGCAATGACAGTAAAACTACATTGAATGAAGAGCTTTCACCATATCAATATTCATGTAATCAAATCCATGAGCGTCACCTTCAAGAACGTTGAACGGTGAGTCAGGTTCTCCATATTGATCCAGTACTATTGCTGCCCCGGTGAAGTCGTGGTCTTTAGTGTAATCATTAATTGTAATTATCGTTTTTAGATTTGCTCCTAATGAAGACAAGACACCATTACGAGAATCTTCAAATGCAATACAGTTTTCTGCTTTTAAATTCATTTTATCTAAAGCCCAGTCATAAATATCAGGTGCAGGTTTTTTAGCAGGTACAATATCTCCCGCCGCAATCACTTCAAACCAGTCCATCGATTCTTTACCCAAGGTATGAACAAGTAATGCTTCAACATTTGCTGGTGTCGTCGTTGTAGATATAGCCAAACGCAGTCCTTTTTCACGAGCTTCATTCAGTAAGCGCTCTACCCCAGGGCGTAATGGAATCGCACCGTTAGACAATAGCTTTGTATAGTGCGCTGTTTTCGCTTTATGCATATCTGCAATATAGGATGTTAAATCTTCAGGTTCATCAAACTCTGGTTTATATTTATCTAAAAAGAACTTCATTCTTTCCTTACCACCCGTTACGGTGAGTAGGTCTTCATAGATATCAACAGTCCAGTCCCAGTCCAAACCAGCATCAGCAAATGCCAGGTTAAAGGCGATGCGATGTCCATCTCGTTCGGTATCCGCTAATGTTCCATCAACATCAAAAATAAGTGCTTGTAGCTCAGGCATTTCCAACTCCAAAATTCTATAAATTTACGTTTTGTGATATTAACCACTTGATTTATAATGAGATAATCTAATATTATGATTCACTATGACCCGTGAGCACAATTGTACCACCTCAAAAAAAATTCGTAATTCTTGCGTATTTGATGACATTCTGGTATTAAGTCGCGTCGTATTTTTTTATTTATAGTCTATTCCACGGCTGGAGAGAATTTAACAATGCCTGCAAAGAAAAAAACCGCTGCTAAAAAGAAAGTTACTAAGAAAAAAACCGTAGCTAAAAAGACAGTAGCGAAGAAAACAGTAGCTAAAAAGAAGGTTGTGGCTAAAAAAGCAGCAACCAAAAAAACGGCTTCGAAAAAGAAAGCTGCGCCTAAGAGAAGAAGAATCCCCTCAAATATTTCTCAGGAATTTAAGCAATTCGAGCCCTACAAAATCAAAAAAGGCGAAGAATATATGAATGAAGCTCAAGTTGAGCATTTTCATAATATTCTTGGTTCATGGAAACAGGAGCTTATGGAGGAAGTTGATCGTACTGTGCATCACATGCAGGACGAAGCAGCTAACTTCCCTGATCCCAATGATCGTGCTTCACAAGAGTCTGATTTCACCATGGAATTAAGAACACGTGATCGTGAACGTAAGTTAATCAAGAAAATTGACGAGTCTATTGCTAATCTTGATTCAGGTGATTACGGTTACTGTGAAGATTGTGGTATTGAAATTGGTATTCGTCGTCTTGAAGCACGTCCAACTGCCAATCAATGCATTGATTGTAAGAGCTTAAGTGAGATTCGCGAAAAATCGATGTCTTAATTTTTCTCTGTTCCAATAAAAAAGGAAGCTTCTGCTTCCTTGCTTGATATAAGTAGTAACCTGAGCTGCGTATAAGAAAACTATATTAATAAATAGTATTAATATAAGAGATCGTCATTACGGCAAGCTTTTTAGCCGGAATCTATAGTTAAAACCTCTGGATTCCCGCTAAAGGCATGCGGGAATGACGTGCTTTTTCTTATACGCAGCTCAGGTTAAGTACAAAAAAGAAGCCTGCTCAGATCTGGCTTCTTTTTTATGCTTAACTTTTAAGACACTGGGACAATCAATGCCCGCTCGCCTTCTCGACGATCTTCTCGAATACTCAATTGATTACTTTTAGCAAAACCCATAACAAACTCATAGGCCTCTGGATTAATTTCATTAAGATTACGTGCAACAACTAAACACTTTTCACCATCAATCATGCAGGGCGCGACAGCGTTTGAATAGTGTAAACGATGATCGCTACCAAAACTGGCTAAGGTGGAAGAAATACGCTCTACCCAGTCGCTGGGACGTAATTTTTTGCCTTCTTCAGTAACACCACGAATAACCCATTTTTTATTATTATTCACAACGCAGCCTTTCTTTTTTATCCTGCTCAGTTCCAATTGAGAACCACTATTTTTATTTAACGACTATTAATTCAATTACTTTAGAAGATAAGCTATAAAATTTGCACTTTATCGTGGTTATAATCGAGTATGCCCATATCAGCAAAAAACTATCGAGGCCGTTTTGCCCCCTCTCCCACCGGATCCTTACATTTTGGTTCACTGGTTGCCGCCGTGGGAAGTTACTTACAGGCAAACCATCAAAAAGGAGAGTGGTTATTACGCATTGATGATATCGATCCTCCTCGTGAGCAAAAAGGTGCAGCAGACGATATTTTAAGGACGCTTGAAGGCTTTGGTTTTGAATGGGATGACACTGTTCTTTACCAAAGTAATCGCCTGGAACGTTATCAAGATGCCGTTCATGATTTACTCAAAGAACAACATGCCTATCCATGTAGCTGTAGCCGGCAAAGTATTTTCAAAAAAACAGGTCAGACAAAGGGGGAAATTATTTATCCCGGATTTTGTCGCAACGGACCTTTAGAGAATCGAACACAAGCATCAGATTACAGTGTTCGTTTACGTTGTAGCAGTGATGCAATCGAATTTGATGATGCGATTCAAGGCCGGCAAGTCTTTAATTTAGAAAAGCTGAGTGGTGATTTTATTTTACAGCGCCGAGATGGTTATTTCTCTTATCATCTCGCCTCTGCTATTGATGATGCAGAACAACAAATAACTGAAGTAGTTCGTGGGGCAGATTTACTTAGCTGCACACCTTCTCAGCTCCATGTTCAACACATGTTAAATTTATCCAGTCCATACTATTGCCATCTCCCTATTGCGGTAAATGAAAAGGGACAAAAACTCAGTAAACAAAGTCATGCAAAAGCCCTGGATATAAAGAATTCTGTCGTTTTACTCTATAAAACATTAAAGTTTCTGGGACAAATGCCGCCTATAGAACTTATGAAAGCGAATCAGGAAGAAATCTGGGACTGGGCAATGAATCATTGGCAACTTGATTTGATTCCAAAAAAATAAACCTGGGAAATCAACTTAAACATAACGTAATATACCCGGCCTGAAAAATCATTAACAACCTAAAAAGATAAAATAGTGGACACACCTAAAATAGATAATATTGAAAACATGGAGCATTACATGCTTTATGGACGTGGCGAAATCATGCAAAAGCTGCGTCAGTTAGGTAAAAAAAATTCACTCATCTCGCTTCATTTTAAGAACGATACAATGCTCAGCACGGTGGTTGATGTTTTAGCAGATAAAAATTTATTAGTGCTGGATTACGGTGGTAATGAAGAACTGAATCAAAAGCTACTTAAACATAATCGCGCTATCGTAAAAACAAATTACGATGGCATTACTGCGCAATTTACCATTACCGATATTCGTAAAGCACGCTTACAAGCTAAGGCTAGCTTTGCCTGCACCTTGCCCGAGAGTATACTTTGGGTGCAGCGTCGAGAATTTTACCGGGTAAGAATTCCACTTAGTGAAACGGTAACCTGTGAGCTCATTCATGGTGATGACAATCGTACTGAATATCCTGTATTAGACATAAGTACTGGCGGTATAGCGCTGTTTGATAAAAATGATGAGCTAGAACTCGAACCTGGTAATGTCTTTCACAACTGTAAGTTAACCCTAGGTGAACATGATACCACTTTTATCAACCTTGAAATACGTAACCATATATTAAAAAATCCTAACGACTCTTCTGAGGGATCTCGTTGTGGTTGTGCATTTCTAAATTTAACAGGTGACTTTGAAATAACCGTACAAAAGTTCATTAATGCAGTCGATCTACAACAAAAAAGAGTGGACTAATCCTAATACCGTTCACTTAAGATATTATTTGTTTTTCGTAGGTTCGAATTTATTCGAACCACATCCCTTAACTGATCTGCATTAAGACTAATCCCGACTTGATTTGTACCAATTCATCATCCCCTCCTCTTTTTGTTAAAATATTACTTGAAGCACACTGATTCTCCTGTAAAGATAAGCACTATAGAAATTAGGAGTTATTCATGTCAGAAGATAAAATTTATAATGTTCCAGCTGAATTTGCAGCAAAAACAAATATTACCGCTGAACAATATAAAACCCTCTATAAACAATCCATTGATGATCCTGAAAAATTCTGGGGTGAACAAGCTAAACAATTCTTAAGCTGGTCTAAACCCTGGGATAAAGTTATGGACTATAGCTTTGATGCCAATGATCTTTATATTAAATGGTTCCAGGGCGGCACTCTCAATGTTGCCTATAACTGTATCGACCGTCATCTTGAGTCTAAAGGTGATCAGGTTGCTATTATCTGGGAAGGAGATGATCCCAATGATGATAAAAAAATCACCTTCAAAGAACTCCATCATGATGTCAGTAAGTTTGCCAATATTCTAAAACAACGCGGTGTAAAAAAAGGCGACCGTGTTTGTATTTATATGCCAATGATTCCTGAAGCCGGTTATGCCATGCTGGCCTGCGCGCGTATCGGTGCTGTTCACTCCGTGGTTTTTGGTGGCTTCTCTCCTGAAGCACTCAAGGGACGTATTCTTGATTCTGATTGCCAAATCGTTATAACAGCAGATGAAGGTGTACGTGCCGGTAAAAAAATCCCGTTAAAAGCCAATACCGACAAAGCACTTGAAGACTGTCCAAATGTGCATACGGTATTAACAGTTAAACGCACCGGTGGTGATATTAACTGGCATACAGATCGTGATGTTTGGTATCACGAAGCATTTGAAGCAGTATCAGCCGATTGCCCTTGTGAAGAAATGGACGCAGAAGATCCTTTATTCATTCTCTACACATCAGGCTCAACGGGTACACCCAAAGGCATACTGCATACCACTGGTGGCTATCTACTCTATTCGGCAATAACCACCAAATATACGTTTGATTTACAAGAAAATGATATCTACTGGTGTACGGCTGATGTTGGCTGGATCACCGGTCACAGTTATTTACTTTATGGTCCTTTAGCAAATGCTGCTACTACGCTATTTTTTGAAGGTGTACCGAATTACCCTTCTGCTTCTCGTTTTTGGGAAGTTGTCGATAAACACAAGGTTACTGTCTTTTATACCGCACCCACCGCCATTCGCGCTTTAATGGCAGCAGGCGATGAACCTGTAACAAAAACTTCACGCGCCTCACTGCGCTTATTAGGAACGGTTGGCGAACCCATTAATCCCGAAGCGTGGCAGTGGTACTACAATGTCATTGGCGAAGCGCGCTGTCCCATCGTCGATACATGGTGGCAAACTGAAACCGGCGGTCACATGCTCACTCCACTCCCTGGCGCAACCGCTCTCAAACCAGGCTCAGCCACTCAGCCTTTCTTTGGTGTGCAACCAGGCTTGATTGATGCAGAAACAAATAAACTGATTGAAGGAACGGGAGAAGCCTCAGGTGCACTCGTCATGATAGGTTCATGGCCAGGGCAAATTCGTTCAATCTATGGCGACCATCAACGTATGGTTGATACCTATTTTAAAGACTATCCCGGCTACTATTTCTCGGGTGATGGCGCGCGCCGTGATGCCGATGGTTACTACTGGATCACAGGTCGTATGGA
>JAGLTQ010000176.1 GCA_023135195.1 Gammaproteobacteria bacterium
GGTCGCATGCAGCCTCTTAGAATTATATTGTGAATGTCTGCTTTTAGCTAACTTTATCAGTTTCCAAATGTCAGAACATATCGAAGCTCTATTTCTCACTTTGTAAGGTTAAGTCTGTACTACTACACTTAATCTTAAAGTAAGTTTTTTACTGAGACAGGTTTTGAAATATGGTATCCCTGCGCATAGTCGATGCCGATTGATTTGATACAATTTAAAATTTCTTCATTCTCAACATATTCGGCAGTTGTTTTTATTCCCATTATTTTACTTATGTTGTGAATAGATTCGACAAATATTTTATTGATCGGATCAATGTGAATATCTCGAATAAAAACGCCATCAATTTTAATATTATCAACAGCCATACTTTTTAAGTATGAAAATGAACTTAAACCACTGCCAAAATCATCAAGCGAAAACTTACATCCTATTTGTTTAATTTGTGCGATAAATTCTATTGCTTTACTCATGTTTGCAATAGCCGCTGTTTCTGTAATTTCAAAACAAATAAGTTCTTTTTTTAGATGTTTGTTTTTTCTTAACAGCTTTGTAATTAAATTTAATACGGAGTCTTCGGATAAGGACTGTCCGGATAGATTTATAGCTACCCTTATATCGGAGTCGTGTTTTTCATGATATTCATTTACAAAATCAAACATGTTACTAATAACCCATTCATCAATCATCGGCATTAAACTGTACCGCTCTGCTGTTGGTATAAATGAATCTGGATTTATTACATTACCGTCATCATTTAAACGAATGAGTAGTTCAATTGATATAGGCGTTGGATGTGTAGGATTAATATTTCGTAATTCCTGAAAGCACAGTTCGAATTGATTTTCGTCAATGGCCGTTTTTATTTTTTGTATCCAGGAAGTTTCGAGTTGGTGCTTAACAAACTCAGCATCATTTGGTTCAAATACCTGTACGCGGTTGCGACCTTTATTTTTCGCTTCATAACAGGCTGCATCTACTGAACTCATTACTTCGGATACAGACGCTGTCAATTTTGTAATAGGTACAATACCAATGCTGGCTCCTGCTTCGAATGAGTTTTTACCCCAGTTGAAACGAGTATCCTTGATTTTTTTAATAATCTGATTACAAATATTTTTTGCCTGGTAGATAGAGCAACTATCAAGAATAATCGCAAATTCATCTCCGCCTAAGCGAGCCAGTACATCAGTCTGTCTTAATAACGATTGAATGGTTTTGGATACTTGTTTCAGAAACTCATCCCCCGCTGCATGGCCTGAGGTGTCGTTGATTATTTTAAACTTATCCAGGTCAAGAAAACATATTGAGTGAGCTGAATCTTCTGCTATAGCATTTCGTATAGTTTGTTTCAGACGAACCTCAAATTCTCTTCTGTTAATCAGCCCTGTTAGAGCATCATGCGATGCTTGATAGCTAAGTCGTTTTTCCATGGTTCGTACTTCGGTAACATCGCGTAAAATAATAACAGCACCAAGAATATTTTTATTGTTGTCAATAATCGGGGCAATGGTATGTTCTACTTCGAATTTTGTCCCATCTTTTTTGGTTAAGGTGAAATCAAACAAGGAACGTTGAAGGTTTGTTTTTTCCAGATTTTGATTTATCTCGGAGCGTTGTTTCGGGCTTTCGCCATCGTAAATGCTCAAAATGTTTTTATTAATAACATCATGTTTTTTTACGTCAGCCAGCATTTCTGCCACGGGATTAATTGTTTGAATTATATAATCCTTATTAACGGTAATGACGCCATCACCGATGGACTGCAATGTTATTTATGCGAGTTCTTTTTCAAAGTAAAGTAGCTCTTCGCTTCTTGTTATTCTTGTAATAACGTATAAAGCAGTAAGTATAGTTAACAATAAAATAATGACAGACATCGTGACGATGATAATAATACTTTCCTTAGCCTTATTTTGTAATTGAGCAACAATTTTTTCATTATTGTCATTTTGGAAATTGATGATTTTTGTTAGTTGAGTGAGTACCGCATTCTGTGCCGGAATAGATTTCTTGATTAAGCGTTTTGCAGCATCGTCGAACCTGCGTTTATGAAGTAATTTGATAATAATGTTTTGCTGAGGGAGTGCAAGTCGGCTTAATTTACCCTGATGATTGATTAGTTCGAGTTCTTTTTTTGACAAAGGCATTGAAAGAAATGCCTCTCTTGCTTTAATGAAAAGTGCAGCCTGGAGTTTGTAGTTCTCGTAAAATGTATCGTAATCAAATGCACCTTTCGCACTTACCATACTGTAAAGAGCCAGACTTCTATCTCTGGCAGATTGTTGCATTTCAACTACCAGGCGTGATTTTTTATTATTGCTTGTTACGATCTGATTGATTTGTGCCTGGGTTGTTTTAATTTGCACAGAAATAAATATCAGGGCAAAAAAGGTCACGAGTAATATTGAACTAAAACTGACAATAAGAAGCCATGAGCTTTTACTCAGCTTCAAATTTTTAAGCAATATAAATTTTGCTAATATTTTGTTCATATCAACTTTTCAGCTATATGTAACATTGTTTGGTGAAAACCACTTAACATTTTGTGTGTATTCTTTCCCTTTAATATATAGTGATAAATCGGCTAAATAGGATACTTCTTTAGTATTTATCCATCTTTAATTAAGAATAATTTTAAATCCGCTAAATTCTGTTAGAATTGATCAAAATTAATAAAAGTAAAAGAAATTATGTCTGGAAATACACTAGGTAAACTCTTCACAGTCACCAGTTTTGGTGAAAGTCATGGCGCAGCAATTGGCTGTATTGTTGATGGATGTCCTCCGGGCTTGAAATTATCAGAAGCTGATTTACAAGGTGATCTTGATCGCCGACGTCCAGGTAAAACACGTCACACCACGCAACGTCGTGAGTTGGATGAAGTACAAATTTTATCGGGTGTTTTTGATGGTGTAACGACGGGTTCTCCGATTGCTTTGATTATTCATAATACTGATCAACGTTCAAAAGATTATTCAGACATAATGGATAGATTTCGTCCTGGTCATGCAGATTACACTTATCATCATAAATATGGCTTGCGTGATTATCGTGGTGGTGGTCGTTCTTCTGCGCGTGAAACCGCCATGCGTGTTGCGGCAGGTGCGATCGCTAAAAAATATTTAAAAGAAACCTGTGGCATTGAAATTCACGGTTACATGGCTCAACTTGGGCCCATTAAATATGAGAAGTTTGACTGGAATGAAGTCGAAAATAATCCTTTCTTCTTTCCTGATGCGAGTAAAGTTACTGAACTTGAAGAATATATGGATGCCTTGCGTAAAGAAGGTAACTCCGTTGGTGCACGCATTAATGTTGTTGCAACGGGTGTTCCACCAGGTTTAGGCGAACCTATTTTTGATCGTCTGGATGCGGATATTTCTCATGCGATGATGTGTATTAATGCGGTGAAGGGCGTTGAAATTGGCGCAGGTTTTGATTGCGTTGAACAAAAAGGTACCGAGCACCGAGATGAACTGACTAAAGAAGGATTTTTATCCAATAATGCCGGTGGTATTTTAGGTGGCATTTCATCCGGGCAAGATATAACGGTAAGCATGGCGTTGAAAGCAACTTCTAGCATTCGTCTACCGGGTAAAACCATTAACCTTGAAGGTGAAGCGGTTGAGGTTGTTACCCAAGGTCGACATGATCCGTGTGTGGGTATTCGAGCCACTCCGATTGCTGAAGCCATGTTGGCATTAGTTTTGGTAGATCATTTGTTACGAAACCGTGGTCAAAATGCTGATGTGAAGGTAGATACCCCTGTTATTCCTGCAAGTCCTAAGTGAGACCATTGCACGAATGCTGCGAAGCCAAATAACTGTGTTCACCCTCCATAATATTTTTATGAGGGGCACGACGAAAACTCTTCATACCCCAAGGGCACTCGGAAATGCTCATGCACTAAATGTGCATTCCGCTTTTTCATCGGTTTTGCCTTGTTCTTTGGCTTCTCGCTATTCATGCAAAGGCCTCAAATAACTCTATGCCTTATTGGCGCCTATCCGGCTTTTATTTTTTCTACTTCGCCAGCCTTGGTGTATTGATCCCCTATTGGAGTCTTTACCTTAAATCGCTTGGTTTTACCGCCGCTGCTATCGGTTCGATGATGGCGATTATTATGGCGACAAAGATTATCTCACCAAATATATGGGGTTGGGTGGCTGATCATACGGGTAAGCGTATGGCAATTGTTCGCCTCGGTGGATTACTCTCCGTTATTGCTTTTGCGGGTGTTTTTATTTCGCAACAATATTGGTGGCTGGTGATTGTCATGATGTTGTTTAGTTTTTTCTGGAATGCCACTTTACCCCAATTTGAAGCAACCACTTTTTCTCACCTGGGTGAACACACTCATCGTTATAGTTCTGTACGTTTATGGGGTTCAGTTGGATTTATTGTTGCTGTTTGGATAATTGGCCAGCAATTAGAGGGTGAAAAAATATCCTATCTGCCATTCGTCTTAATGGGGTTATTTATCACTATCTGGGCCAGTAGCCTCATTGTGCCGGAAGAAGAAGCAGGACATTTAAAATTAACACATGAACCTTTGCGAAAAGTATTAAGACGTCCAGAAGTCACTGGATTATTGATAATTTGTTTTCTTATGCAAATGGGGCATGGGCCGTATTACACTTTTTATTCAATTTATATGCAGGATTATGGTTATTCACTATCTTTCATTGGCTCATTGTGGGCGCTGGGAGTTTTTGCAGAAGTGCTTGTTTTTATGCGTATGCATAAGCTTGTTCCAAAATTCGGATTAAAACGATTACTGATTGCCAGTTTATTATTAGCTTCACTCCGCTGGGTTATTGTGGCGCTATTTCCTATGAGCATGCCCTTGATGATCATGGCGCAAATTTTACATGCTGCATCATTCGGAGTTTACCATGCTGTTGCAATACAACTTATTCATAATTATTTTGTTGGTCAGCATCAGGGTAAGGGACAGGCGTTATACAGTAGTGTCAGTTTTGGAGCGGGTGGTGCTATTGGCAGTTTGTACGCCGGTTATACCTGGGAGTCTTTTGGTACCACCACTACTTTTATTATAGCCGCCATAGTTAGTTTAGTTGCTGCTTATATTGCTTATAAGAAAATTCCGGCCTGATTTCTTTAGTTTTGCCTATACTGTGCCGATAATGGGTTTATACATTTCAAAAAGGGAATTGGTGTGGAAAAAACACATACTCACGATGTAATTATTATTGGCGGTGGCGTCTCTGGTACAGCTTTATTGTATTTACTTGCCCAATACACAGATCTTAATGATGTTATGTTGCTGGAAAAATACCATGTTATTGCAAACGTAAATTCACACGGACGAAATAACAGTCAAACATTACATTGTGGAGATATCGAAACCAACTATACCCTCGATAAAGCCCTTCAAGTAAAAGCTTCAGCGAATATGGTAGTACGATATGCTGAAAAATTAAAAAATAAAGAAGACATTCTCTATAAATATTCCAAAATGGTTATTGGTGTTGGTGATAAAGAAGTCAGCCAGCTTCGAGAACGCTTTAGCCAGTTCAGCCCGCATTATTCAGGCATGAAATTATTAGAGCGTGAAGACATAGAAAAAATTGAGCCTACTGTTATTGATGGACGTAAAGAAAATATTATTGCCTTAGCTGTATTGGATGAATACACCGCAGTGAATTTTCAGGCTTTGTCCCAGTCTTTTGTAGATCAAGCATTAAAGGTTAAAGGTAAAACTATTGATGTAAAACTGAATACTAAAGTTACTAAAATTAAAAAGAGTGATGATGGTTATAGAGTAAAAACATCAAGTGGTACTCACCATGCAAAATTTGTTGTGGTCTCTTCTGGTGGGCATAGTTTATTGTTTGCTCACCGTATGGGGTTTGGGCTGGAGTTTTCCTGTTTACCTATGGCGGGGAGTTTTTATTACACACCAGATATGCTTAAAGGAAAAGTCTATACCGTACAGAATGACAAACTTCCTTTTGCTGCAATACACGGCGATCCTGACGTTCTGGTGCCGGGTAAAACACGCTTTGGGCCTACTGCGTTAGCTTTACCTGTACTGGAACGATATAACTGGAAAACACTACCTGAATTTTTATATATTTTTAAACTTGATTTGAATGTTATAAAAACACTTTGGGGTTTGCTCCGAGTTTCAGAAATTCGGAACTATTTGTTTAAAAATATGTGTTTTGAATTGCCCATAATACGTCGTCATTTATTTTTGGGTGATGCGCGTAAAATTGTTCCGAACATGAAACTTAAAGATTTAACCTTTGCGAAAAAAACAGGTGGTATTCGTCCGGTAATGATTGATAAGAAAAATCATTGTTTGCATTTAGGTGAAGCGAAGTTGAGTCCGGGAAATGGTTTGATTTTTAATATGACGCCTTCACCAGGGGCAACAAGTTGTCTGGGTAATGCGGAAAAAGATTTAGATATTATTGTTGAATTTCTTGGCGCGAAGGTTGATAAGGATCGTTTAAATAAAGATTTGAGGTAATCTTAAATCAAGCGGCCAATGGCATCTAGAAACTCTTGTGTTTTAATTGGCTTGCGTAATATTTCATCTGCGCCAAGTTGTGTAGATAGCTCCAGAAACTTTTCCATGCGCCCATGTACATTCCCCGTCATTGCGACGATAGGGATTTCTTTGTTATGAGAACGTAATTCGCGAATAAAACTAATGCCTTCCATTTCTGGCATGATGATGTCGGTAAGCACTAAATCTGGCATATTTTCACGAAATTTTTTGAGGCCTGCTTTACCATTTGAAGCTTCGGTAATTTTGAAATTATTGATTTCTAATACTTCTTTAACAAACTTACGCAGCATATCGTCATCGTCGACAACACAGAATGTGTTTAGGTGAATCTGAAGCCATGTTATTACTGCCTCTAAAAAGGCAATAATAATTGTAGTCTAAATTACCACTGAATGATAAGGGCAATCATGTATTTAGCTTTTGAGTATTGTAGACATGGCTTTTGCAGCGTTTGATAAGGTATGGCCGGAATGCCAGACAATACCTAATTTACGTTCAAGATTTATACCTTCAATATTGAGCGTCTTCAGTTCTTCATTGAGCATACTGCGAGGGAGAATACTCCAACCGAGTCCAACGCTGACCATCATTTTAATAGTCTCTAAATAATTTGTGGATAAACCCACTTTCAACTCCAGTTTATATTTTCGCATGGTGTGCTCAAAAATCTGCCGGGTATAGGTGCCACGAGTAGGCAAAATAGCAGAATAGTGCGCTAACTGTTTTGGTGTCACCTTTTTCACTTGTGTAAGTGGATGAGACGGATTGACCACGATGTCCAAAGGATCAGGCCACACTTCATAGGTATGTAATACTTTTGCCGGTTCCAGCGGCAGGGTGACGATACCCAGCTCAAGATCGCCATGTTCAATGGCATGACAGGCTTCTTCTGAATCCATGAAATGTAAATCTAGCTCAACTTCGGGATATGCACGGGTAAAAGCACGCAATATCGGCGGTAAACGATGCAATCCAATATGGTGACTGGTGCCGATACTGAGTTTACCGGCAATATTTCCTGAGAGATTTTGAATAGCGCGTTTGCTGTCTTCGACCTGTTGCAGGATATTGCGGGCTCGAGATAGAAGAGCGGTTCCCGCCTCAGTTAATGTCACTTTCCGGCCAATACGATCAAATAGCTGAATATTGAGCTCTGTCTCTAATGACGAAATTCGTTTACTAATGGCAGGTTGGGTGAGGTAGAGGTGCTCGGAGGCCTCAGAAAATGAGCCTGAATCAGCCACAGCAACAAATGCATGAAGATGGGGTATATCCATTTTAAAGCCTTTTATCTATAACTTTTAGGAATAGTTTATATGAAAATAATGAATTTGTGTAATAGTTTAAATAGGTCTATATTTGCCGCATCTGAAAAGGTGCCGTTTATAAGCGGTACGCTTATTTAAGAAATTGAGTAAATAAGGAAAGAACAATGACAGGCAAGACCTTATACGAGAAAATTTGGGATCAACATGTAGTCCGTGATAACGGTGATGGCACCGCACTTTTATATATTGATCGTCAATTAGTGCATGAAGTGACATCACCGCAAGCATTTGAAGGCTTACGTTTGGCGGGTCGTAAATTGTGGCGTGTAGATGCTAACTTGGCGACGCCTGATCATAACGTGCCAACCACTGATCGTAGTAAGGGAATTGCGGGTATTGAAGATCCTGTCTCACGTTTGCAAGTAGAAACATTAGATCAAAATTGTGCGGAGTTTGGTATTACCGAATTTAAAATGGATGATATCCGTCAGGGTATTGTGCATGTGATTGGTCCTGAACAGGGTGCAACATTACCGGGTATGACCGTAGTGTGTGGTGACTCACATACGTCGACCCATGGTGCATTTGGAGCTTTAGCACACGGTATTGGTACATCTGAAGTTGAACACGTCATGGCGACTCAATGTTTAGTGCAATCTAAATCAAAAACAATGTTGGTCAGTGTTAATGGTGAAGTGAATGCTGGTATCACTGCAAAAGATATTGTTTTGGCAATTATTGGTGAAATCGGTACAGCGGGTGGAACGGGTTATGCGATTGAATTTGGTGGTGACGCAATACGTGCGCTATCAATGGAAGGACGCATGACGGTTTGCAACATGGCCATCGAAGCCGGTGCGCGAGCAGGAATGGTTGCGGTTGATCAGAAAACAATCGATTACGTTAAAGGTCGTCCTTATTCGCCAAAAGAAGATACATGGGAGCGGGCAGTTGCAGCATGGAATGATTTGCACAGCGATGCTGATGCGAAATTTGATACTGTTGTAAATATTGATGCTGCTAGTATTAAACCGCAAGTGACGTGGGGAACATCACCTGAGATGGTGATCAGTGTTGATCAAAATGTGCCCGATCCTGCAAATGAAAAAGATGAAGTGAAACGTGAAGGCATGGTTGCGGCATTAAACTACATGGGCTTAACTGCAAATACGCCGATGAACGAAATCAATGTTGATAAGGTTTTCATTGGTTCATGCACAAACTCACGTATAGAAGACATACGTGCAGCAGCAGAGGTCGCTAAAGGACGTAAGGTTGCAAGCAACATTAAACTTGCGATGGTTGTACCAGGCTCAGGTTTGATCAAACAACAAGCAGAGAAAGAAGGGCTGGATAAAATCTTGATCGAAGCGGGATTTGAATGGCGCGAACCGGGTTGTTCAATGTGTTTGGCAATGAATGCAGATCGCTTGGAACCACAAGAACGTTGTGCTTCAACGTCTAATAGAAATTTTGAAGGTCGACAAGGACAAGGTGGACGGACGCATTTAGTCAGCCCCGCAATGGCAGCGGCAGCTGCGATTAAAGGTCATTTTGTTGATGTAAATGAATTCTTTTAACGCAAAGGCGCAAAGACGCCAAGAACGCAAAGTCTTTTATAATTTAGCCTCTGCGAACTTTGCGCCTCCGCGTCTTTGCGTTGGATTTTGGAGATATTAAATGGAAAAATTTACAAATTTAAAAGCAATCGTGGCACCGATGGATCGACCTAACGTTGATACCGATGCCATTATTCCAAAACAGTTTTTGAAATCAATTAAGCGTAGTGGCTTTGGGCCTAATTTGTTTGATGAATGGCGTTATCTTGATCATGGTGAGCCGGGCATGGATAACAGTGGTCGCCCATTAAATGAAGAGTTTGTTTTAAATCAAAAACGTTACAATGGTGCGAAGATTTTAATTGCACGTGAAAACTTTGGTTGCGGCTCAAGTCGTGAACATGCGCCGTGGGCATTATTGGATTACGGTTTTCAAGTTGTGATTGCGCCAAGTTTTGCGGATATTTTTTATAGCAACAGTTTTAAGAACGGCATTTTATTAATTAAGTTAGATGACAAGATTGTTGGTGAGTTATTTAATGACGTTGCGTCTAATGAAGGTTATGAATTAAATATTGATTTAGAAAATCAAACCATTACGAAAGCTGATGGTAGCGTTATTAAATTTGATGTTGATGAGTTTCGTAAACATCGTTTGTTAAATGGTT
>JAGLTQ010000177.1 GCA_023135195.1 Gammaproteobacteria bacterium
GAGCAGTTGCCGAGTATGAGGGGATAAATAAAACAATGAGTTATCCTATTATTATTCCCTCACCCCAACCCTCTCCCAAAGGGAGAGGGAGTTAACGGGACAGCAGTGTTATTTTTTGAATGCTTTTTTTCATGTATGTGACTACCAACTAACACTCTACGGTATCAACTCTAAATAGTTTACAAGATTAAAATGTCTTATAGATGGAAATGTTTTAAACTGCTTTTACTGTTCTGTTTGTGGTGCCTGATGGGTAACTGTTGCAGCAAAAATTTGCTCTGCATCAACGGCATCAAATGAATATTTTTGCATACAGAACTCACAAACAACATCAATTGATTCTTCTTCTTTTAAAATATTATGCACCTCTTCCACACCTAAAGAACGTAACATTTTCCCTACCCTGTCTTGCGAACAAGAACAACGAAAGGAAATGGATTCTGCATCAAACATACGAACATCTTCTTCATGATATAAGCGATGAATAATCTCTTCGGCACCAAGCTGTAATAACTCATCATCTTTAATTGTTGAAGACAGTTGTTGAATACGATTCCACCCATCCAAATCAACATTTTCTTCAGATGCGTCAAATGAAAGAATATTAGATATGGATTTTACTTTTTCAGTATCCGGCAATTTTTGAATAAGCAAACCTGCAGCTTGCTGGTCATCTGCAACCAGCCATAGATCAGTGTCCAGCTGTTCAGAACGAAGTAAATAGTCCGTCAAAGCGGCCGCGAGATTTTCACCTTTTAACGCAACAATTCCCTGATAACGTTCACCTTTTTCCGGCTCAAGGGTAATGACCAATCTTGCATCGCCAAAAAGCCCCTGTAGTGAATCATCTGAAAAATCATCATATCCTTTTTTTAATGTTGCTGTTGCACGCAGCGTTTTTTTACTGGTGCCTTCAACAACCAATAAGCTTACCGGTCCATCACCTTGAATTTGCGCAATAAGCTGACCTTTAAATTTAAGTGTCGCTATGAGTAAACTAACCGCCGCCATTAACTCACCTAATATTTTTTGCACTGGTGCAGGATAAACATGGCGCTCAAGAATCGCTTGCCATGTTGCATCAAGATGAACCAGCTCACCGCGTACGGCAAGGTTTTCAAATAAAAATCGTTGTAGGGTATCTTTCATCATTTATCATTTATCTATTCATTTAGCAGGGATATATTTCATTAAAAATTAAAAACAAATAACCTGGTTACGACCGGCACGTTTAGCCTTGTACATAGCCTTATCTGCATTATTTAAAAGTAGCTCAAGATTATACTTGTCATCAGAGGCAACGCCAATACTTACTGTCATAGAAAAATATTCATCGTCTATATGAACAGGATTATCGGCAATCCAGTTTTTTAATTTTTCAGCAACAAGCATTGCGTCTTTAACATTAGTACTTGTTAGCAAAACTGCAAATTCTTCACCACCAATTCGCCCAATAACATCTGAGGCACGCGTTAAATTTTGCAGTATGTTTGATAAATTTTGTAATGCAGCATCACCTGAAGCGTGACCATATGTATCATTTATATTTTTAAAGTGATCTGCATCAAGAATAATTGCAGAGACAGGGTACTCATGGCGTTTACAATACTCAACCTGATTTTTTGCTAGCTCAGTAAAAGCTCGTCGATTATTTATTCCTGTTAGCATATCAATACTGGCTAGTTTTTCTGCTTCTTCTTTTGCTCTACCAAGCGCATGCGTCAACATATAACTAAAATGCAAGGTATCAGAAAGAACAAGCGTCGCTCTATATGCTGAAACCATAAAAATAATTCCAAGAGCAGACATCATTATCGATCTGCTATCAGCTAAAAATAAAAACCAAAGAGTAATGGGTAATAATATTATAGCAACCGCAGATACAGAGAAATAACGAATAGCAGAATAAACAGTTAATGCGGAACCGGCCATCCCCATTAATATAAAATAAGTAATCGTTTGGTAAAGAAAAGATAAATTATAACTAAGTAATACTGCGCCAATACCCCATATGGATGACGATATCATCAGCGTAATAAAATAAGGTCTTTCCCATTTAAGCACCTCATCTCCCTGAGGATTTTTGTGACGATAGGTCAAAAAAAGAAATAAACGAAGAAAAGACGAAATAACGATTACACTCAACCAGATGAACAACAATTTGCTGTCCATTTTCGGCCATAAAATACCGACATAAATAGATGCTGCAATAAGGCTAAAAAAAATGGCTGGGAAAGATTGATGATACAAAAGTTTTAATTTGTCCGATTGGACATTTTCATCAAAACTTTCGTGATTATTAATTAAGTCAGACAATAACACGCCCTATGCGAATAATTTTCATTATCAACAACTATAGCAGAATTAATATCATTGACGAGGTTTCTGTGATTTAAAATTAAGATTTTAATACTAAGAAATCAGGAGGACTTCAAGATAAGTGGAGTATTTATACCCCCCCCCCTGATTATGTTTTTTATTTAAGCTTGTCACGAATAAGTTGATTTAACTGCCCAGGATTCGCCTTGCCTTTTGAAGCCTTCATACACTGACCAACAAAGAAACCAAGCACTTTTTCTTTGCCTGCCTTGAACTGTTCAACCTGTTCCGGATTAGCCGCAATAATTTCATCAACTATGGCTTCAATCGCACCTGTGTCAGTAATTTGTTTTAAACCTTTACTTTCAATTACCGCATCAGCATCTTTACCTTCACCCTTCCATAAAGCTTCAAACACTTGTTTGGCAATTTTTCCAGAGATAGTGTTGTCTTTAATGCGTGTTAATAACAACGCTAACATTTCAGCAGTAACAGGGCTTGCTGTTATATCAGTATCTTCTTTATTGAGATAACTTGATAATTCACCCATAACCCAGTTTGCCGCCAACTTCACATCAGAACATTTATTTGCAACATCTTCAAAGTATTCTGCTGTTTCGCGGTAAGTCACCAGCGCACTTGCATCTTCTTCTTTTAAGCCAAGGCTTTCGATGAAACGAGTTTTTTTCGCATCCGGTAATTCTGGTAATGTCGCACGAATCTGTTCAACAAATTCAGAAGTGATTTTTATTGGTAATAAATCAGGATCAGGGAAGTATCTATAATCATTTGCTTCTTCTTTTGAACGCATTGAACGCGTTTCATTTTTATCTGAATCATACAGACGTGTTTCCTGCACTACTGTTCCGCCAGACTCAATTAAATCAATTTGACGTTCAACTTCAATATTGATAGCACGTTCTACAAAACGAAATGAGTTAATGTTTTTTAGCTCGGCACGAGTGCCAAATTCTTTTTGTCCTTTGGGGCGAACCGAAACATTGGCATCACAACGGAACGAACCTTCCTGCATGTTACCATCACTAATTCCAATATAGCGCACCAACGAATGCATCTTACGCATGTAAGCCACCGCTTCTTTTGCTGAGCGCATATCGGGGTCAGAAACGATTTCTAAAAGTGGTGTGCCTGCACGATTAAGATCGATACCGGTCATGCCCTGGAAATCTTCATGTAACGATTTACCTGCATCTTCTTCCAGATGCGCTCGCGTAACGCCAATGACTTTTGTTGAGCCATCTTCTAATTCAATGGTCAGCGAACCTTTACCAACAATCGGAAAATCCATTTGTGTTGTTTGATAACCTTTAGGCAGATCGGGATAAAAATAATTTTTACGATCAAACACAGAGGTCATTCCAATTTCAGCATCCAGAGCCAAACCAAATTTCACAGCCATGCTCATGACTTCTTTATTCAACACAGGCAACACACCCGGCAAACCTAAATCAACCGCACATGCCTGTGTATTCGGTTCAGCACCATACGCCGTCGCAGCGCCAGAGAAAATTTTACTTTTCGTCGCAAGCTGCGTGTGAATCTCTAAACCAATAACTGTTTCCCATTCCATAACTTTTAAAACCTCTCAACGCAAAGACGCAAAGACGCAAAGAACGCGAAGAAATACAAGACGTTATTGTTTGTCGTAGGGACTTTACATTTAATCATTTACTTAAAATTTCCAAATAATGCATCAATACAAAATGGCAATAGAAAACTTTGCGTTCTTTGCGTCTCAGCGTCTTTGCGTTAGATTTTTACTTAAATGCTTTTGGCATTTTTGTATGCCAGTCTGTTGTTTGTTGGTATTGATGTGCGACATTCAATAAACGTGATTCATCAAAGTAGTTACCAATTATTTGTAGACCCACTGGCATGTTATTTGAGAAGCCACATGGCACGGACATACCCGGCAAACCGGCGAGGTTAGTCGCAATGGTATAAATATCTGATAAATACATTGAAACAGGATCGTCTGATTTTTCACCGGCCTTAAATGCAACTTCAGGTGAAGTTGGCCCCATGATGACATCCACTTTTTCAAAGGCAGCTTTAAAGTCATCACTGATCAAACGACGAATTTTTTGTGCTTTTAAATAATACGCATCGTAGTAACCTGCTGATAAAGCATACGCACCGATCATAATACGGCGTTTTACTTCTTCGCCAAAACCTTCACCACGACTACGCTTATATAAATCTTCTAAATCTTTTGGCTCGTCACAACGATAACCAAAACGCACACCATCAAAACGCGAAAGGTTAGAAGAACATTCGGCCGGTGCAATAACATAATAAGCCGGAACAGAAAGATGCGAATTTGGTAAACTGATATCAACAATTTCTGCGCCAAGTTTTTTGTATTCTGCTATCGCTTCTTCAACAACTTTAGCAACATCGGCGTTTAATCCTTCACCAAAATATTCTTTAGGCAAACCAATTTTTAAACCTTTCAAATCCTGATTAAGATTTGCCGTGTAATCAGGCACTTCTTTATCGACACAGGTAGAATCTTTTTCATCGAAGCCTGACATCACATTTAACATCAACGCGGAATCTTCAGCGGTCTGGGTAAAAGTACCCGCCTGATCCAGGCTCGATGCAAAGGCGATCATGCCGTAACGAGAAACACGTCCATAAGTAGGTTTTAAACCTGTGAGGCCACAAAGTGCTGCCGGTTGACGAATTGAGCCCCCCGTATCGGTACCGGTCGCGGCAGGTGCTAAGCGAGCTGCAACCGCTGCCGCCGAACCACCTGATGAACCTCCGGGTACTGTTGAGATATCCCACGGATTTTTTACGCCACCATAAAAACTGGTTTCATTTGATGAGCCCATAGCGAACTCATCCATGTTGGTTTTACCTAACATGACGCTACCTGCCTGATTAAACTTATGAATAACAGTCGCATCATACGGCGCAATAAAGTTATCCAGCATTTTTGAGCCACACGTTGTTTTTATACCGTTAGTACAAAAAATATCTTTTTGAGCTAACGGAATGCCCGTCATAATAGAGGCGTTACCTTTCGCAATCACTTTATCTGCCGCTCGCGCTTGAGCCAATGCATGATCTTCACTCACAGTGATGAAACTGTTTAACTCAGAATCATATTGCTTAATGCGTTGCAGGAAGTTTTTAGTGAGTTCTTCACTGGAAAAATCGCCATTTTTCAGCCCCAGGGTGAGTTCGGCAATGGTTTTACTATGCATGTTGTTACTCTTTAAATTTCTATGGAATGCCCAACGTTTATTTCCCCCCTCCTTCAGGGAGGGGGCTAGGGGGAGGGGATAAATTTCTATCACCCCACCCTACGCCCTCGACAATTGCTCCTGCATTGATCTACCTTCGCCCGTCCATGGGCTCGTCCCATTGAAGGGGAGGGAACAAAACATCTTAATTTTAAATTGCTTTTACTCAATAACCTGTGGCACCAAATACAATCCGTTTTCCACTGCAGGTGCGATTTTTTGAAAATGCTCACGTTGATTTTCTTCTGTTACAACATCTTCTCGCAGACGCTGATAGGCCTCATGAGGATGTGCCATCGGCGCAACATTTTCGGTATCAACTGCATCCATTTGCTCTACCAACGCCAGGATACTGGAAAGACTTCCGGCGTAACCAGGAATGTCATCTTCAGCGATGGCCAGTCTTGCCAAATGGGCAATTTTTTCAACGTCATTTTTATCCAGTGACATAGGATTTTAGCTCCAATTATTACTGTTTAGTTCAAATACCCTGTGATGGGTTCGGCAAATTCTACCAGTTATACCTACTGGCTGCTTGCTCATTTGGCCCTTATTAATTAAAGTAGCAACCTGATTTTCTCTTTTAATTACTATAAGAACAAATAATTATGTTTTCACGCCTTCGGGGACTTTTTTCAAACGATATTTCTATCGATCTTGGTACTGCAAATACTTTAATTTACGTTAAAGGTAAAGGTATTGTACTTAATGAACCTTCAGTAGTCGCAATTCGTCAGGAACGCGGCCCGGGTGGCCCAAAAAGCATTGCCGCGGTCGGAACAGAGGCAAAACGCATGTTAGGCCGTACGCCTGGCAACATTGTGGCCATTCGCCCAATGAAAGACGGTGTTATTGCAGATTTCACTGTGACGGAAAAAATGCTGCAGCATTTCATTCGCAAAGTACACGAAGATGAAACCCGCTTTTTCCGCCCCAGCCCTCGTGTTCTCATTTGTGTGCCTTGTGGTTCAACCCAGGTGGAACGTCGAGCTATTCGTGAATCAGCCAATGGTGCAGGCGCTCGCGAAGTGTATTTAATTGAAGAACCCATGGCGGCGGCAATTGGTGCAAAAATGCCCATCGCTGAGGCCAGCGGTTCAATGGTTCTGGATATTGGTGGTGGTACTACCGAAGTTGCCGTTATCTCATTAAACGGTATTGTTTACTCAGCCTCTGTTCGTATTGGTGGTGACCGCTTTGATGAAGCTATTGTCAATTATGTGCGTCGTAACTACGGAAGTCTGATCGGCGAACAATCTGCCGAACGTATTAAAAAAGAAATTGGTACGGCTTACCCGGGTAATGAAGTTCGTGAAATGGAAGTCCGTGGGCGTAACCTGGCTGAAGGTGTTCCAAGAAGTTTCACATTAAACAGCAACGAAATTCTTGAAGCGCTGCAAGAACCTTTAAGCGGTATTGTAAGTGCTGTTAAAACGGCATTGGAACAAACGCCTCCTGAACTGGCTTCGGATATTGCCGAACGCGGCATGGTACTTACGGGTGGCGGCGCATTACTGCACGACCTTGATCGTTTAATTATGGAAGAAACCGGCTTACCCGTCATTATTGCTGATGATCCTCTGACCTGTGTTGCTCATGGTGGTGGCATCGCGTTAGAAATGATTGACGAGCACGGCGGTGACTTATTCAGCCTTGAATAAAGCCTGTTCACACTCCTCGATTTTTCGAGGAGCGTGAAATTAAAAATTAGAATTAAGATTTAGAACAATCCAAACTATCCCCATTAAAAACACAAAGGCCGGAGGAATAACTCATTAAACTTTTATTCCTCCAGGGTCCTTCTTTAGGTAATCGTCTGATTCTTTTGCTGCTGTTGTCAATTACCTTAATGACGCTGGATCACCGTACCAACTACGTAAACAGTATTCGTTCAGGCATTGCCGTTTTAGTTTATCCATTTCAGTACATGGTTAACTTTCCTGCCAATGTGGGTGACTGGGCTTCTGAAAGTTTTACCAGCCGCAAAACATTGCAAGAAGATAACTCTACGTTACGTACACAAAACCTGATTTTAACGACACAATTACAAAAATTAAATTTTATTGAATCTGAAAATATCCGTTTAAGAAATTTACTCGAATCATCCAAGCGTGTGGGTGAACGTATCCTGATTGCTGAATTACTTTCAGTTGATATGGATCCGTATAAACAACAGGTTACTATTAATAAGGGGTCAGCCTCTGGCGATGATATTTATACCGGGCAACCCTTTGTTGATGCAAAAGGGATTATGGGTAAGCTCGTTCACATTTCCCCGCTTTCAAGCACGGCTTTATTAATCACCGATCCAAGCCATATTTTGCCCATACAAGTAAATCGAAATGGCCTGCGCGCAATTGCTAAAGGTACGGGCAGCCGAACGCGTTTAGAAATTCCACACTTACCCAATAATGCGGACATTAAGGTAGGTGATTTACTTGTCACATCCGGATTAGGTTGTATTTTCCCTGTTGGTTACCCGGTAGCAATTGTCGTAGAAATAAATATCAATCCAAGTTTACCGTTCGCAGAAGTACTTGCCGAACCAATAGCTGAGCTCGATCGCAGTAGTGAAATTTTATTAGTTTGGCCCGGTGGTAAAGCAAAACCGGATCCATCAAATCCATGCCAGATGGAAAACAATCTAAAGCCAGAAGACAAGTCTAAAATAAAAGATAAAGAAAATAGTACGTCTGTCGAAGGGAAGAAGGCCTCATGAGAGAGATGAAGACTCAAGGCGGCAATGTTATTTTTATCACTTTTCTTGCCGCATTTATTTTAAGCATGGTACCACTGCCGCAAATGTTACAGGCAATACGTCCAGAGTTTTTCATTATTGTATTAATTTACTGGTGTATTGCTTTACCAAACCGTATCGGAGTGGGTTTTGGTTGGATTGCCGGCCTTATTTATGATGTTTCTATGGATTCTTTATTGGGACAACACGCTTTAACCTTTGCCTTAATTGCTTATTTAGCCATCAAACTGCATCAGCGAATTCGTGTTTTTCCAGTGTGGCAGCAAGCATTAACAATATTTGTATTAATGATGTTTCAGGGCACAATCACATTATGGATTAAAGGTATGGTTGGGCATGCGCCACCTCTCTCTGTATTTATGTTGCCCGCCATTAGTACCGCATTATTCTGGCCACCTGCTTATATGTTGATGCGACAAGTCAGACGTCACTTCCAAATTAATTAATGCCTTTTAATAACCACCAGCCCCTCAAGGATCACTTCCATGAGACTCAGATATTCAATCAACGAATACTTATTGCTGGTGTTGTTATGGTTCTTTTATTAATTTTATTATTAAGCCGCCTGGTTTATTTACAAATAACCAATCAAAAGCACTATTCCACACTCTCTGACAATAATCGTGTCAGTATTCGACCTATTCCTCCAACACGTGGCCTTATTTTTGATCGCAACGGCATTTTACTTGCGCAAAACCTTCCCAGCTTTACCCTGGAAATTGTTGTTGAACATGTCGATGATTTAGATAAAACATTAGAACACCTGGGTGAGTTAATCCGTATTAGCAAAGAAGATTTAAAACGTTTTCATAAAAACCGGCGCAAAAAAAGACGCTTTGAAGGAGTCCCTCTCCGCTATCGTCTTAATGATGAAGAAGTCGCTAAAATTTCAGTAATGCTAAATGATCTACCTGGTGTCAATATTAACGCACAACTTTCCCGCCACTACCCGCAGGGAAAATTAGCATCACATGCCGTTGGTTATGTAAGCCGTATTAATGAAAGAGAATTAAGAAAACTCAATGCTTCAAATTACAGTGCAACCACTCATATCGGCAAAGTTGGTATTGAACGCACTTATGAAGATTTACTGCATGGTCAGGTAGGCTTTCAACATGTTGAAACAAATGCACAGGGGCGAATTTTACGTGTGCTTGATCGTACCTTGCCGATTTCTGGTAAAAACTTATATTTAAATCTCGACAGTAAAGTTCAGGCCATTGCGGAACAAAGTCTTGCTGATAATAATGGTGCTTTAGTGGCTATTGATCCTCGTAATGGTGCAGTTCTAGCCATGGTAAGTATGCCTGTTTATGACCCCAATTTATTTGTTCACGGCATCAGCAGTAAGAATTATAAATTACTCAGCTCCTCGCCTGAACGACCACTATTTAACCGTGCTTTGCGTGGCCAGTACCCCCCCGGTTCAACCATTAAACCTTTTATAGGACTAGCCGGTCTTGAACTTAAATTGCTGCAATCACATGACGAGCTCAATTGCCCCGGTTGGTACATGTTAAAAAATGATGAGCGCCGTTATCGTGACTGGAAAAAACACGGTCATAAAAAAACAGATTTAATAAAAGCCATTACCGAATCTTGTGATGTTTATTTTTATGATCTGGCTCTGACCCTGGGCATCGACAATATGTCGTCTTATCTTGCACAATTTGGTTTAGGACAAAAAACAGGAATTGATTTGCGCGGTGAATTATCAGGACTTAACCCGTCACGAGAATGGAAACGACGCAATCGTAATTTACCCTGGTTTCCTGGCGAAACGCTTATTACCGGTATTGGTCAGGGCTTTATGCTGATGACACCTTTACAACTTGCCAATGCCACCGCCGCAATTTCTAAAATGGGTAAACACTTTAAGCCGCGCATGGTCTATGGTATTCAAGATCAACAAAATAGTCAGATCGTTAAAACAAAAACGGAGCCATTAAAAAGTGTGCCTATTAATGATGAAAAAAACTGGCTGACCGTTATTAAAGCAATGAAGAATGTAGTTTATGGTGTCCATGGCACAGCGCGAGGAATCAGGCATAATTTAAAATATACGATTGCAGGTAAAACGGGCACGGCACAAGTTTTTGGTATTGCCCAGGATGCAGAGTATAAAAAAGAAGAAATTGCTAAAAAACTACAAGATCACGCCCTCTTTATTGGCTTTGCACCCTATGAGAATCCACGTATTGTAGTCGCCTTAATTGTAGAAAATGGTGGACATGGTGGCTCTGCTGCTGCTCCCATTGTACGAAAAGTCATGGATCAATATTTATTAAATAACCCGGACAAAAAAGTAGTCGCCCCGGAAATAAATAGTGGAGATATAACCCCTTGAATTGGCAAAACAGTTCAGCAATGAATTTCCGAGAAGAAAACCGCCTGAGCTCAGGTCGTCGCTTACTCTACCGTTTTCACATCGACTTGCCTTTATGGATAGGTATTATCTTACTCTCAGCAATGGGGATGGTCGTTCTTTATAGTGCGGGTGATAAAAGCATTGATCTTTTAAATCGACAATTTGTTCGTCTTTTTATTGCCTTTATCGTCATGATTGCCGTAGCACAAATCAAGCCTAGCACGTTAAAGCACTGGGCTCCGTGGATGTTTGGTATTGGCCTGCTCATGCTGATTGCGGTACTTGTCCTCGGAGAAGTCGGTAAAGGTGCGCAGCGCTGGCTAAATCTGGGCTTATTTCGTTTTCAACCCTCCGAGCTAATGAAAATTGCGGTTCCTGTTATGACCGCATGGTATCTGGCAGAAGCGCCTTTACCTCCTCGCTTTGGTCGCTTAATTGTGGCAACAATCATCGTTATTGTTCCAACCTTATTAATTGCCAAGCAACCTGATTTAGGTACTTCATTATTGATCGCCTCTTCCGGGATTTTTGTTTTGTTATTAGCGGGTTTAAGTTGGAAAATCATCTTTAGTGTTTTTGCCTTAATGATGGCCAGCGCCCCGATATTCTGGAATTATTTGCTACACGATTATCAACGCCAACGTATTCTTACTTTTATTAACCCTGAAACCGATCCACTGGGATCGGGTTACCATATTATTCAATCCACCATCGCAATTGGTTCAGGTGGACTCTACGGTAAAGGCTGGCTCAACGGTACGCAGTCACATCTTGATTTTTTACCTGAGCGCTCAACTGATTTTGTTTTTGCCGTATTCAGTGAAGAGTTTGGGTTTCTGGGCACCTTGTTACTGCTGTCGCTTTTTATCGCCATCATTAGTCGTGGCATTATTATCGCGGTAAATGCACAAGACACCTTTTCACGTTTAGTTGCCGGTAGCTTAACTTTAACCTTTTTTGTTTATGTTTTTGTTAACATTGGCATGGTCTCTGGCATACTACCTGTAGTGGGACTTCCCCTCCCTCTAATTAGTTATGGTGGTACATCCATGGTGACCATTATGGCGGCTTTCGGTATTCTTATGTCGATACAAACTAACCGCAAGTTAGTAGGGGCATGAATACAACGAAGCTAGATAACTTCGTAGTATCCATGCAGAAAATTTTTAATTATTTTATTAACGAGTTGCAATGAAATTATTTCGTATATTATTCCTTAACCTTTTATTCGCATTCAGCCTAATCACTGTAAATGCATCTGCTGATGATTTTTCTGACAAAAAAGAAGTCAAAAAATTTATTAAGGAAATGGTTAAGAAACATAAATTTAATAAACAATATTTAGATAAACTTTTTTCCAGTGCGAAAATGTATGACTCTATTTTAGAAGCCATTGCCCGTCCCGCGGAAGGTAAACCCTGGTACCAGTATCGCCCAATTTTTGTAACAAAAAGGCGTACCCAGGGCGGTATAAATTTTTGGAAAAAAAATGCTGAGGCACTTGCTAGAGCTGAAAAAACATATGGTGTACCGCAAGAAATTATTGTTGCCATTATTGGCGTTGAAACACGTTACGGTAAACATGCAGGCTCTTACCCTGTATTTGATTCTTTAGCGACCTTAGCCTTTGGATATCCACCCCGTGCAACTTTTTTTAGAGGTGAACTTAAACATTTTTTATTGATGACACGCGAAGAAAATTTTGAAGCTGGTAAACTCTTAGGTTCCTATGCTGGCGCTATGGGTATGCCGCAATTCATTTCCAGTAGCTTCCGCCATTATGCGGTGGACTTTGATGGTGATGGCAAACGCGATCTTTGGAATAACCCAACAGACGCTATTGGCAGTGTTGCTAATTATTTTCGTAAACATCATTGGAAACGAGGACAACCAGTTACTCATAAAGTAGAAGTCCACGGAAAAAAACATCCTAAGTTAATTACTAAAAGCTTAAAACCTTCTCACACTCAATTAGAATTATTGGTGAATGGCGTAATTTTACCCGTAAGGATCGATGAAAAATTAAAAGGCAAACTGCTAAAGCTCAAAACAGAAAAAGATCCTGAATTTTGGGTAGCATGGAATAATTTTTACGTTATAACCCGCTATAATCATAGTGCGCTTTATTCAATGGCTGTTTTTCAGCTTAGCCAGAAAATAAAACAAGGTTATTTAAAGTTATAATCATTTAAAATACAGGCTAGCAAGATGTTTAACCGATTCAATAAGACAGCGACTATTATTTTATTCTCTGTATTGTTATTGCAGGCCTGTTCATCTTCATCCCGCTACAAAATAAATCAGGATCACGGCCCGTCTAAGCCTGTCGATGTTACTGAAGTAGGCAATGCCGTACCAAAAGTTGAGCCTCGCAGTAAATATGGCAACCCAAAAAATTATAAGGTACTGGGTAAGTGGTATAGCGTTCGACAAAGCAGCAAAGGCTACTCAAAAAAGGGCATCGCTTCATGGTATGGCAAAAAATTTCATGGTCATCGCACCTCCAGCGGTGAAACCTATAATATGTATGCCATGACGGCAGCGCATAAAACCCTGCCTTTACCTACCTATGTTCGGGTCACACACCTTGAGAATGGTAAAAGTGTCGTCGTAAAGGTCAATGATCGTGGCCCTTTTCATGAAAATCGTATTATTGATTTATCCTATTCAGCAGCAAAAAAACTGGGCGTCACGGTTAAAGGTACCGGGGTCGTCGAAGTCGTTGCAATCGATCCTGAAACATATCAGAAAAAAGAACCTTATCAACCTAATGTTAAACGTCCATCAGTATTATCTACCTATCCGGCTAAAAGTAATTACAAACTCTACCTTCAGGTAGGTGCTTTCATTAGCCAGCAAAATGCCAATAAACTTCACCAACGTTTAAGCCGCATGTTTAAACAACAACAAATCCATTCTGATTTTGCATCAGAAAAAAATGTTTATCGTGTCCGCATCGGACCTCTCGCCAGTGTCGCAATAGCAGATAAGCTCTCAGTTTATTTGAACAATAAAGGCATCCCCACTGCTCAAATTATTATTGATTAAGCCTTTTATTCTGTGACGCATAAATTAGAACTAACATCTTCTCGCCACGGAATCACACGGACAGATAAAAATCTTTTATCACGTAACTACGATAAAATGATTGATAAATCCAGATATTAAATACCGACTCCTGCCCTGATTGTTTCTCTTTTTTTTCTATGTCTTTCCGTGGACAAAACAAATATTTTCTTTCTCTGTCTTTTATGACCTATTACTAGGTTTACTGCCACAGAAGCGGTAAAATAGCACCTATATTTTTGCTTTTTAGGGAAAGGTCATACGCATGCGTAATACTCTTATTATATTTATTTTTTTATTCAGTTATTTAACCTCTGCCATTGCAGCACCTTCTCTTATTCCCGCACCTCCTCGTGTTAATGCCAAAGCTTACTTATTAATTGACCATAATAGCGGACATGTTCTTGCAGAGAAAAATGCTGATAAACGTATCGAACCGGCCAGCTTAACTAAACTCATGACGGCTTACGTAGTACTGTTTGAAATCGAACGTGGTGGTATTAGTCTTGAAGACGAAGTAAAAATCAGTAAAAAAGCCTGGCGCATGGGTGGCTCTCGAATGTTTGTTGAAGTCAACACACATGTGTCTGTTGAAAAATTATTAAAAGGTTTGATTATTCAATCCGGTAATGATGCCACAGTTGCTCTCGCCGAACATATTGCCAGTAATGAAGCGTCTTTTGTTGAACTCATGAATCAACATGCTGAACGATTAAATATGAACTCAACACATTTTAATAACAGTACCGGCTGGCCTGATGACAACCATTTCACAACAGCACGTGACCTGGCCAAGCTGAGTCAGGCGATAATCAATGATTTTCCAAAACATTATTCTGCTTACAAAATTAAAGAATACACCTATAACAATATACGTCAGTATAACCGCAATAGATTGTTATGGCTGGATGACCGTGTCGATGGCCTTAAAACGGGACATACTGAAGCAGCAGGTTATTGCCTGATTGCATCTGCAAAACAAAATGAAATGCGATTAATCTCAATTGTAACCGGCACCAGTAAAGATGATGCGCGTATTGCCGCAAGTCGAAAATTATTAAATTACGGTTTTCGCTTTTTCGAAACAAACCTGATCCATTCTGCTAATACCGAAATAACCAATATGCGCGTATGGAAAGGAGAGGCAGAACAACTCTCACTTGGAATTACTAAAAATTTATATATTACAACGCCTAAAGGGTTACTTAGAAAACTAAAAAATAATATTAAAGTAGAAGCAATGATCGAAGCGCCTGTTGCTCAAGGTCAAAGCTATGGTCAACTTAATATCATGTTAGGTAACAAAAAACTTGCAACCCAGGAGCTGGTAGCATTATCGAGCATAAAAGAAGGTGGTCTGTGGCGAAAACTGACTGATAATATTCAATTGCTCTTTCAATAAATTAATTTTTAAAAGGCTACATATATTTATGTCATCTCAACTTGTATATCTTAATGGTGAATATTTACCACTTGATGAAGCCAAGATCTCCGTTTTAGATCGAGGTTTTATTTTTGGTGATGGTGTTTATGAAGTCATTCCTGCATATGGTGCTAAGGCACTCCGTTTTGAACACCACATGCAACGCTTACAAGATAGTCTTGATGCTGTTCGTATTTCAAATCCATTATCGAATTCGCAATGGCACGAAATTATAAATAAACTAATTACTGAAACAGGTTCACAAGATCAATATATTTATTTACATATAACGCGTGGAGTTGCTCCCCGAGATCATCGTTTCCCGGATGATGTAAAACCAACCGTATTTGTCATGAATAATCTTTTACATTCTGTTGATGCTAAATTGCTAAAAAATGGAATCGCAGCTGTCACATTAGATGATATCCGCTGGCAATATTGCAATATAAAAGCAATTGCATTGTTACCTAATATTTTATTGCGCCAGCAAGCCGTTGATAAAGGTGCCATGGAAGCTATTTTAATTCGTGACGGTAATATGACTGAAGGTGCAGCAAGTAATGTATTTATTGTTAGTAAAGGGTTAATTAAAACACCGGCAAAAAGTAAAATGTTATTACCTGGAATTACTCGTGATCTCATTGTTGAATTAGCTAAATCACACAACATGCCAATTGAAGAAACATCCATTAGCGAAAAAGAATTTCTTGCAGCAGACGAGATATGGTTGACCAGTTCTACTAAAGAAATCTTACCTGTTACCAAAATAAATGAACAGCAAGTTGGAAATGGTAAGCCCGGCGAGGTATGGCAGGATATGTATCAAAAATACCAGGATTACAAAGAAACACTACGAGCCTGATTAAATACTAAAGACCCTTATTTAAACACTTGCACCTGATTAATTTGGACCTATATTAAGCAACATGACTAACGAATCTGATGAACTTTTTAATTTTCCCTGCCAATTTCCAATTAAAATTATGGGAAGGTCTGATTGCGAACTTGAAACACTTGTCGTTGAAGTTGTGAACCGCCATGTACCCGACTTGTCAGAAAATGCAGTAAAAACTCGTCCAAGTGGAAAAGGCAATTTTATTTCTGTTACTGTTACTATTACTGCAACCAGTCGTGAACAGATAGATAATATATATCTTGAACTCACTGCGCGTGAAGAAGTTTTGATGGCGCTTTAATTTAGCTAAAGGAACAAACCACTGGGGACACGGAAATCACGGGGAGTTCTTTTTTTCAAAAACAGCAAATAAAAGTAATAGTATTTATTTTCCCTGTGTACCCCGTGGTTAATTTTTAAAGCTTCGTATTCTTAGTAAAGATGTCGAGGATTATTAGATTTCATTAAAATCTCAAATTTTGAGGTGTAGGTTGGTTCAAGGAGCACTGTAGAACCGCTACGCGTTTCCCCAAGAACTCCAAAGGAGTTCATTAGGGATGACCCAACTACACTTTGTTTGTTCTGGCCTCACCTCAGAACTGCTAATGACAGTTCATCAGGCACTACTTCGTGTTACTCAGGTCGCATAAACATATCCTTGCCCAAAGAACCTTTGCAAGGTTCATTATGGATACCTCACCCTTGGGTCCAGGTAACAGCACTTTGTTTGTTCTGGCTAAATTGTTTCTGATATAAGCGAATATTATTCTCGGACAGCTATTTATTC
>JAGLTQ010000178.1 GCA_023135195.1 Gammaproteobacteria bacterium
AATCCACTAATGCTGAGATTTTAATCCATTCACTTAAACTTGTTCTTTCCGGTGGTATCTATGTACCCCAGGAAATTCTTCCTCAATTGGAGCAGGGTGCTGATCAACCTGTTCGTGTGCAAGCCGATATGCCTCTGACTCCAAAGCAGCATGAGGTATTAGGTAAACTCATTCATGGTTATTCCAACAAAGAGATCGGTCAGTTGTTGAATATGGCCGAATCTACAGTACGCGTTCATATTGCAGCCATTCTGAAAGCGTTAAATGTTTCTAATCGCACCAAGGCGGCACATCTGGCGATGCAAAAAGGCTGGGTCACAGTTGAGCAGGAATAATATATTTATTTAACCTGAACTGCGTATAAGAAAAAGCACGTCATTCCCGCATGCCTTTAGCGGGAATCCAGAGGTTTTACTATAGATTCCGGCTAAAAATCATACCGGAATGACGGTATTTTAGAGAATTAAAGATGTTTACTGATATATTTTCTTATGCGTAGCTGAGGTTATTTAGATAATAAGACTGAGTTCAATAGTGCCCGTAATTTCCCGCCTGATACAGGCTTGTGTAAAAGTTGAAAGCCACTTTCTTTTGCTTCTTTAATTCGATCAGGTGCAGTATCACCGGTAATAATAATGGCTGGGATATTGCTGTCCTGATAGTAATCATAGATAGCATGTATTACATCAACGCCTGTTTCATAATTTTGTAATCGATAATCTGCCAGGATCATATCGGGTTTGCATGATAATGGTAATTTTTGTTTTACATCCTTAATGGATGTTAGTTCCAGTACTTTACAGCCCCAGCCGGTTAAAAGAAGCTTAAGTGCATTCCTTATTTCTTCTTCATCTTCAAGAATAATAACCGTTTTTTCTGCCAGTTTAGAGTAGGTTTCTACGGTAGCTATGTCGGGCAGGATTATTTGCTTAGATGAACAGCGTGGAAGTTCAATAGAAAAGACTGAGCCTTTTCCCGGAATGGATTGCATTGATAATTTAGCGTTCAATAGCTCGGCGAGTCGATGAACAATAGACAGCCCCAAACCTAAACCTTTGCTGCGATCACGACCAGGATTATCCAGTTGCTGGAATTCTTCAAAGATAATTTCATTTTTATCTGCATCTATACCAACTCCTGTATCATAGACGGATAATAAAACAGAATCACTATGTCGCCGACAGCCTATTAATATTTTTCCTTGTTCGGTATAACGAATCGCATTTGAAATCAAATTACGCAATATCCTTTCTACATTTTGTACATCACTATTTAAACATAAAGACGTTGGCATGAAATGTATGCTTAATCCTTTTTCTGTCGCGGTGGAATTAAATTCATTCATCAGGACATCAAATAGTTTCTGGATAGAAAAAGATTTTTTATTAACATTAATAATACCAGCATCAAGCTTTGATATATCGAGTAAAGATTCCAGCAGGTTTTCTAATGATAAGGAGGACTTTTTAATTTTATCGACAATCATGGCTTGTTCCGGATCCTGATTACGTTCATCCAGAATATCAAGGAATAGGCTCATTGCATGCAAGGGTTGTCGTAAGTCATGACTGGCAGCAGCCAGAAAGCGTGTTTTTGCAGAATTGGCCAACTCTGCTTTTTCTTTTTTTAGTTCTAGCTGCTGGATGAGATCGGTGTTTTCATTGCGAAGGATAATAGAATTATCAAGCGTTTTCTGGTTTTTTTTAGCAATGATAATTTGTAGCAAAAGAAAAACGCTCAGCATAATGCTAAGTATTATAAAATCAGTTTTACCTTCCGATGCTAATACATAAGCAAAGGGAAATATTGTAGGAATAGCGAAGGCATAATAGGACCAGACAAAGTTGGATAGTGAAGCAGAAGAACCGACGGTTATACCTGTTAATGTCATTAACAGAAATAACATAATAACGATGTTGTCAGTTTGTAGAAATAAAAAAGATGTTGCTCCCCATATGCAGCCAGAAATAAAAGCGGTTACAACAAAAAACCATCCCCACCATATGATCTCATTATCATTTCGTTTATGTTTTTCATATCGCTTAAGCATAATGAAGCGAAATATAGATATCAAAACAACAACGGTCATCCAGTATAAACTTAAATTATTGGATGTGTATTTATAGAGGAACAGAGTTAGAAGAGATGAGATCAATAGGTTACTTAACAGGATGGAGTGTACCTGTTTATAGAGAACTCTAATTCTTTCAGCCTGTAACTGCTGCTCAGGCATGATGGTTATGGTATCAATGCTGGATTCTGGATTAGACATGATGTTTTACATAGTAATGCTTTGCATTTATACATTCAACTTCACTCAATATCAGGGTTTTTAGCTGGTGTACTATATTGCCAATAATGTCAAAGTGATATGCTCATAGTATGAAAATTACTGAACGTATAAAACAATTACCGAGTTCACTTCAACCTTCTGTTGGAACTCAGTGGCAATCGTTTGTTGATTCTGCTGTTGATGTTTCTTCAGTACCTGATGAAGTTCTTGAAACTCTCCCTAAAGTTTGGGCTTGTTCAGATTTTGTTATGCAAGCTTGTGTTCGTTTCCCTGAGCTATTTCTGGAGTTGGCTTTAAGTGGTGATTTATTAAAGTCTAAATCTGAACAAGATTATAAAAATGTGATTGCTACTGATTTAAAGCGGAGAGATGAAGAAGGCTTAAGTAAGCAATTACGTTTATTCCGCCGCCGTGAAATGTTGCGTATTGTCTGGCGCGATATTGCAGGCTGGGCTGAGCTAAAAGAAACAACGCGTGATCTTTCATTTATGGCAGAAGCATGCATTGACACTGCCTTGTCTCATCTTTATTCATGGCAATGTGAAGAGTTGGGAACACCTGTTAATGATGAAGGCTCAGCACAAAAGCTTGTTGTTTTGGGAATGGGTAAGCTAGGTGCATGGGAACTGAATGTCTCTTCTGATATTGATTTGATTTTTGCTTTTCCAGAAGAAGGCAATGTAAAGGATGGTCATAAAGAGTTAACTAATTCAGAATTTTTCACGCGCTTAGGTAAAAAACTGATTCAGTCATTAGATCAACAAACAGAAGATGGTTTTGTCTTTCGCGTAGATATGCGTTTACGTCCGTTTGGCGCGGGTGGACCATTAGTTTCGAGTTTCAATAGTTTTGAAAATTATTACCTTGTTCATGGTCGTAGCTGGGAACGTTATGCAATGGTGAAAGTGCGTGTTGTTGCGGGCGACTATGAACAGGGAAGCGAATTACTTTCCATGATAAGGCCGTTTGTTTATCGTCGTTACCTTGATTATGGTGCGTATGAATCACTGCGAGAGTTAAAAGCAATGATCACGCAGGAAGTTAAACGCAAAGGAATGAGTCATAACGTTAAGCTTGGTGCCGGAGGTATTCGTGAAGTTGAATTTATTGCACAGGTATTCCAGTTAATTCGTGGGGGGCGTGATACGGATTTACAGGAACGTCGAGTACTTGTTATTTTAGATTATTTAGCACAAAAAAACCTATTACCTGATTATGTCGTGACAGAATTAAAAGACGCATATATTTTTTTACGTAATACCGAACATCGGATTCAGGAGTTTCAGGATCGACAAACGCATAATTTACCTGATAACGAAATTGGACAAACGCGTTTAGCATTAGGCATGGGGTTTGAAAACTGGGATTCTTTTTTAAACCAGTTAAACCAGCATCGTGCCAATGTCGAAGCACATTTTGAACAGGTTTTTGTGGCGCCTCAAATTGAAAACCACGAAACCGAAGAAAGCAAGGAATCAGTCGATCCAGAACAGCAATCTGAAATTCAAAGACTGGAAGCACTTTGGTATAACAAACTCGATGAAGAAGAAGCGTTTGATTTGTTATCCGCAAAAGGTTTTAGTGACTGTGCCGCTGCATTTAAACAACTCAAAACATTACACAAAAGTCGTCAATATGCTTCTTTAAGTCGGCAGGGACAAACCCGTCTGGATCGTCTTATGCCCTTATTATTGGGTGCTGTTCAGCAAGTCGATAATGTTGATATTACTTTTGAGCGAATTTTATCACTGCTAACGAACGTAGCACGTCGCAGTGTTTATCTTGCATTATTATTAGAAAATCCAATGGTGTTATCGCAACTTATTAAATTGTGTTCGGCGAGCCCATGGATTGCGCGTTACCTGCAACAATTGCCTATCTTGTTAGATGAATTGATGGATCCGCGTAGTTTGTATTTACCGCCAGAAAAGGACGAGCTTGAAAAAGATATGCGTCAGCGTTTATCACAACTTGATCTGGATGATGTTGAATTAAGTATGGATGCTTTGCGGCACTTTAAGCAGTCCAATGTCTTACGTGTGGCAGCGGCAGATATTGTTGATGCCTTGCCGTTAATGAAAGTAAGTGACCACTTATCATGGATTGCAGAAGTCATACTGGATGAGGCTCTTGAGCAGGCATGGCGACACCTGGTTTCACGCCATGGTCGGCCGGTTTGTAAGGTTGAGCAGGGTGAAGATAGTTTGTGTGATAAAGGTTTTGCCATTATTGGTTATGGCAAGCTCGGCGGCTATGAACTGGGTTACAGCTCAGATTTGGATATGGTTTTCTTGCATGGAAGTGAAAGTAATAACTTAATGACGCAGGCAAAAGAAGATAACGGTGAAAAGGCGATCGCAGTACCTGTATTTTTTGCCCGTTTAGGCCAGCGCATTATTCACTTATTGACTGCGCACACTTCGGCTGGCGTATGTTATGAAGCAGATATGCGTTTGCGGCCTGATGGGGCTTCCGGTTTATTGGTGACGAATTTACAGTCATATCGAGATTACCAGTTGAAAAAAGCCTGGTTATGGGAGCATCAGGCGCTTGTTCGTGCACGGGTTGTGGCAGGTGATTCTCAAATTGCAGAACAATTTGAAGTTATCCGTCGAGAAGTCCTTTCTCAACAGCGTGAGCATGATGTTTTGCGTAAAGAAGTGCTGGATATGCGAATTCGTATGCGCAAAGAGCTTTCTAAGGAGAAAAAAGGCCAGTTTGACCTGAAACAGGGGGCTGGAGGTATCGTTGATATCGAATTTATGGTGCAATACGGGGTTCTGGCATGGGCTTTTGAAAAGCCTGATTTGTTAGAATATACCGACAATATTCGTCTTTTAGAGGCCCTGGCTTCAGCTGATTTAATGGTAAAAACGGATGTTGAGGTACTGAGTGATGCGTACCGGACTTTTCGGGCAAGATTACATAAAATGGCACTTCAGGAACAACCTGGTTTGGTTGATGCTGAAGAATATAGTGAATTATCTGCAGCTGTTCGGCGAATTTGGCTGGAATGGTTGGAACATAAATAGAAAGTACTGTCATTCCGGTATGGTTTAAGCCGGAATCCAGTGAAAATATTAATAAGATTCCGGCTAAGAACTTGCCGGAATGACGTAATAATTGGAGAAAGAAATATGTCGATGGCTGACCGCGATGGTGTAATTTGGTTAGACGGTGAGTTAGT
>JAGLTQ010000179.1 GCA_023135195.1 Gammaproteobacteria bacterium
ACGCCATATAATAGAAAAAGATCCGTAAGGGTCTTTTTTTATGCCTGTCTATTTTGTGTATGATGATATACATCATAAATATTGAAGATAGTTATCAATTTTTAACAATATGTAATTTATATCGCGGCGTAAGATGTTAAAGTCAGGTTGCGTGGTAGTACATGGACAGACTAAGTTAAATTAATTTCAGAGGATAGAAAATGCTCGTACTGGAGCGGAAATCCGGGGAATCCATCATTATACAAAATGGTGATGATGTTATAGAAATCAAAGTTGATAAATACAATAAAGGTGCTGTTAAATTAATTTTTGATGCCCCTTAAAATACGTCATTTTACGTAAAGAACTGACGACTAAAGATACTGAATGTAGAACCTAAGCTATACTTACAATAAATCAAAAAAAATTCACTGTCGTATTAAATAATCGTGTTAATTAAAAGTAAATCCAAAAATATTGTTACATATATTTGTAGAACAATAACCTATACATTTTTTTTGCTATTACCGATCACAACGATGGCAATTGTGAACATGGATGGGATACATTTTGATAATCAGGAAAATACTTTTAGTGCTGATGTGGATTTATCTGTTAGCGGCTCAACAGGAAATAGTACGACATCAAAAGCAGCATTAAATACTCAACTGAACTGGATTGATGAAAACTCAATTAACCTGGTTATTTTAGGTTACCAATACGGTGAAAGTAACAATATTCGTAGTGTGAATAAATCCTTTATTCATTATCGTTATATTCATAAGTTAAATAATTCATTAGATTGGGAACTATTTTCTCAACTGGAAACGAATGAATTTACACGCTTGTCGTATCGTGGGTTATTGGGTTCCGGCGTACGTTATTCCATTGTGAATTCAGAAAAACATCGTGCTTTTTTGGGTGCCGGTGCATTCTATTCAAAGGAAGAAGTAGAGTTTACTCAGGGCCTGACTGACGATGGTATAGAAGAAATCACACGTGCAAATCTTTATTTCCTGTCAAAATATAAAATAACTCCAACGATGAGCTTTTCAAATGTTGTCTATTATCAGCCTCGTTTAAACCATCTTTCAGATTATCGTGCTTTGTTAGAGTCTAAATTAGATATCAAAATACATAAAGATCTCATTTTTAGATTAAGTTTAAATGTTGAGCATGACAGCGAACCATCACAAACGATAAAAAGTTCGGATATTAGTTATATGACAGGGTTGGTTATTAAGTTTTAACTACCAGACAATCTGTACGATATATTAAGCATATATTAAATGTGACAATAGTTTACGTTTATATGTACTCTTTCCTTCTTGAACGCGTTACAATTAATATTCGTGAACGAATTAATACTTGTTTATATTCTTTTACCCCCCTCTAAAGAATTCAAATAAATATAATTATTTATGAATAATGATGTGAAAATATTAATAGTCGATGACAATACTCAATTCTTGAGCATGTTGAATGAATTTCTTAGTGAAAATGATTACATTGTGGAAATAAGTGATAATGGTAGTGATGCACTAAAGAAATTTGCTGACTTTATTCCAGATATTGTTCTTACCGATATTGTTATGCCAGATATTGATGGCATCGAACTTTTACTCAATATACGAAAAATCAATCCTACTGTAAAAGTTATTGTAATGTCCGGAGGTAATAGAGGGCATGCAGATGCTTATTTACATATGGCGGATAAATTAGGTGCAAATGCAATTTTAAATAAGCCGTTTGAGTTATCAGAGTTAATTCAAAAAATTAAAAAGATTCAAGTGGCAGTATAATTATTATTAAATCAGTTGTTTGTACACGAGATAAATAATTGACCAATAAAAGCTCAACCGTCCCAGCCAAAAATGATTTGGCTCATCAAACATCCGGTCTTCCTCAGACTGAATTTGATGCTATTTTAAATTCTATTCCTGATGTTCTTATTCGATTTAATCTTGCGGAAAAAGTGGTGTGGTGGAATAAGAATTTAGAAGACGTTATATCATTAACACAAGATAAATTACTTTCCTGTTATTTCAACGATATGTTTCATTCCTGTGATGGCATAGCAATCACATCACTTGTTGAAAATACCATTAATTACGGCAATGCTGAAATTGATGCATTTCTTTCAACCTCAGAAGGGGATAAACGTTATCACTTAAAATGTACTTTAATTGAAGGTGCATTAGAAAAAGAAATTTTAGTTGTAGGGCGAGATATAAATGAGCGCTCGCAAATGTCGGATGCGTTAAAACAAAGTCAATCTCAATTACAAAAACTTATCGATGCTCTTCCTTTTCTTGTTTTCTTAACAACGACTGACAATAAATACTTACTGGCAAACAAGAAATTTTGTGAGTTTGTTGGATTGCCTGCAAATAAAATAATTGGTTTTAAAAGCAAAGATATATTTAATAAAAATGTAAATGAATATTTTACACGTGATAATAAAAAGATATTGTCTGATAGGTGTTCCGTTCACTATGAAAGCTCACTTGATATCAATCGAAAAAATGTTAGTTTATCCATGGAAAAATTTCCATTGTTTGATGAAGAAAATAATATATATGCAGTATGTGGTGTAGTTGAAAATGTTACTTCGCAGTATCAATTACAACGTCAGTTACAGCAAACTCAAAAAATGGAAGCTATTGGTCAGTTAACAGGAGGTATAGCGCATGACTTTAATAACGTGCTTGCCTCAATAATGGGTTATACCGGGTTAACCAGGCGTTGTGCCGTTAAATATAACGATGAAACAATTACCGGATACCTGTCTCAAATTACTCGTGCGGGTGAACGTGCGCGAGATCTGGTGCAACAATTATTAGCATTTAGTCGAGGTGATGTTGGTGGCTTACAGGTGTTGGAACCGGAGCCATTAGCAAAAGAAGCGATTAAAATGTTAACGTCACTAATACCAAGTAGTATTAATCTTAATCTTAAAATAAGAAATAACAATTTAAAATATTACGTTGAAGTCGACCCTGTTCAGTTTAATCAAAGTGTAATGAATCTCGTTATAAATTCAAAAGATGCAATAGTTGATGGTTCCGGAACTATTGATGTATCTCTTGAATATTTACCAAAAGTAAGAGATGTGTGTGATTCATGTCATTCTGATTTTTCTGGAAAATATATACGACTATCGGTAACGGATAGTGGTGTTGGAATGAATAAAGATATTATCAGAAGAATATTTGACCCATTCTTTACTACTAAAGAAATTGGTAAAGGTTCAGGGATGGGACTATCAATGTTACATGGCATAGTACATGGTAGTGGGGGACATATCGTAGTTAAGTCAAAAACTAATCATGGAACGACAATCAATGTATATTTTCCTGAAGTTAAAGAAAATAACATTAAAGAAATTGATGCTGAATATATTGTAGAAAAGCAGTCTAATACCAATGTAGGCGAAACGATACTTTTGATTGATGATGAAAAAATGATTACCCAGTACCTGAGTGAATTATTAAGCAATGAAGGCTATAAAATTATTTCATATAATGATTCAATTAATGGCTTAAAATTTTTTAAAAACAATCACAAAAATATTGATTTAATCATTACAGATCAAACAATGCCTGGATTAACAGGTCTTGAATTATCAAAAGATATTTTAAAATCAGGTTTTGATATCCCCGTAATTTTGTGTACGGGTTACAGTGATCTTGCAAATGATTCTGCAAATATTGATTATGGTGTAGATATGTTCGTTGATAAACCCTTTGACGATCAGCTTTTAATTGAAAATATTTTCAGGTTACTACAAGCATAAAATATATTTTCTCTATAATTCAATTCTCTTTTCACATCCTGATTATCTTACGACATTGATTTCTTGACTTTATCTCACTTTCTGGATTTAATAACTGACTGGTCAGTTAATTAATGGTGTTTTTGTGGGTGAATTAATATCAAATACTGGGGCAACATGTCGCTGGCGTCGTCGTAAAGAGGAACGTCCGGCAGAAATACTCGCTGCAGCGCTAAAAACATTTTCATCAAAGGGTTTTGCTGCGACAAAATTGGCTGAAGTAGCCAAAGAAGCGGGTGTCTCAAAAGGCACTCTTTATCTCTATTTTGAAAGCAAAGAGGCACTGTTTAAGGCTGTTGTAAGTGAATTTGTATTACCTCAAATAGCCAGGGCTGAAGAGCAGGCACAGCAAAATACAGGCTCGATAAAACTCCTTATGATTAAACTTTTAGAGCAGTGGCAGATTAATGTTTTAGAAACGGAATTATCCGGTATTACTAAAATGATGATTGCTGAAGCGTCTAATTTCCCCGATTTGGCTACCTTTTATTTAGAAAATGTTATTCAACGAACACGTCGTTTTGTTGCCAACTTAATAAAGCTGGGCATAGAAAAAGGTGAGTTTCGACAATGTGATTCTGATTACGCTGCACGTGCTTTTCTAACCCCCATGGTATTTTCGGCAATTTGGCAACATTCACTTGCACCGTTTGATGATAGCTATGATATGAACGAATACCTGAGCATACATTTAGATATTTTTCTGCGCGGAATCTCTAAGGATAGTTTCGAATGAATAAAACACGTTTATTATTGTTTTCATTTTTGAGTTGTATCTATATAACAAGCACGATTCAGGCTGCAGAAAAAACAGAAATGACTATTTATCAGGTCATGCAGCGTGTTCTTGATCGTTATCCTTCCTTAAAAATTTCTGAAATAGAAGTTGCTCAAGCTGCAGAACAGAGACAACAAATTGAAAGTTCTTTGGGTTGGATATTAAATAGTTCCGCAGGAGTCACCCATGATTTAACTGGTCTGGGTACACCATCAGATCGCCTGAATGTTAATAGCTCAATTGCCAGACAATTAAAATCGGGAGCGACATTAAATTTAAGTGGTGGCTATCAATATGAAGATAGTTCTCTAACCTTTACCCCTGCGTTACCTAATCCTGCGCATACAACACGGTTAGATCTTAGCTATCGTATGCCCTTATCAAAGGGTGAAGGCAACCCCTTGTATAAAGAAGGTGTGATATCTGCCGAGGCTGGACATAACTTAGCAATGGCCAATCAATTATTGACGCGAATTGCGTTAGCTGAAAAAGTAAAAGATCTTTTTTATGCTTCATCACTTACACGTGCAAGATTGGATAATGCAAATCAGGCAGTGCAACGAGCAAGAAAACTGGAATCTTATATTAATAAAAATTTCAAATTAGGTTTGTCTGAGGATAAAGATAAATTACAAGCCAGGGCACAGACTGATTCAAAAATAGCAGACTTAAGTGCAATTCAATTACAATGGAAACAACAGCAAAGCTCCCTTGTTAGATTAATGTTAGAAGATGTGGGGCATGAAATATTGCCGTTATTAATTTCTAGAAAATACAGCAGTAATTTTGATCTTGTAGATTTAATTACATCTACAGAAACATATCATCCAGCCATTAAAATTTCTCAGGCAAAATTAGAAATAGCTGAAAGCCAAATAAATACAACTCTAGATAATAAAAAAGACAGTTTGGATTTAGTTTTGTCTGTTGGTTCTCGAACATCGGATGGAAATAACTCATCGGGAGGAACGGTAAGTGAACAAGACTGGGCTGGTGCTATAAGTCTTGAATATAAACATCTGTTTGACGATAAAGGTGTGAGCTCTAAATATAAACAAGCTCAGTTAGAAAAAAATATTGCATTACAAAATATTCGTAAAGCAAAAGATGATATCCGTTATACCGTATCAGGTCTGGTTGCAGAAATTAATGCCGCAAAAATAGCAGTTAAAACAGCCTCGAAGAAATTAAAAAGTGAATCTTTAAAGTTAAAAGAAGCGGAATATCGTTTTCGTAGTGGTAGAGCAGATACAGCTCAACTTATTCAATTTCAAAATGAATATTCATTTGCTCAATTAGCTTATCAAAACCAAAAGGTTGATATGAATAACCGTGTTATCGCACTACAAATATTCACAGGGCAGTTTTGGGATAGGTTAGCTAATCAAAATATGCAACATGGAGTGAATAAATGAAATCAGTATTCCGCTTTTTTGTTGAACGAGCTTTGATGGTTAACCTGATATCCATCTTTTTAATGTCTGTTGGCATATACGCTATTTTTGATATCAACCGTGAAGCATTTCCAAATGTGAATCTTGATCAGATTCGTATTGATATCCCATACCCTGGTGCCTCACCTTCAGAAATTGAACGTCTGGTTATTATCCCTATTGAACAAGAATTAAAAGCATTAGATGGTATTGATACCATGAACTCTATTGCATTTAGTGGTTCAGGTATTATTAACCTTGATCTTGATCCAGATGCTGGTAATCGTCAGAACATGGCTAGTGATGTACAGATGGCAGTAGATCAAGCTGTTTTACCTGATGATTTACCTGCTAAACCCTTTGTTCTTGAAATAGACGGTGCTGTTTTTCCTGTTATTCAAATTGCGGTTTCCTCTGATGTATCTGAACTTGAATTAAAACGATTAGGCGATCAAATTGAAGATGATTTATTGGGATTAAAAGGTATTGCAAGAGTACAAATCCAGGGTGATCGTAAAGCTGAAATCCGTATTACTGTTGATCCGGATAAACTTGCATTACATCGTATTTCTATTGGTGAAATTGCCACACTGTTAAAAGAGTGGAATATTAATTCTCCTGGTGGTCAAATTGATACAGCTGTTGGACAAAAAATGGTTCGTATTGTTGGCCAATTCCAAAATGTAAATGATGTGGCTGATCTTGTTTTACGATCAAATGATCGTGGCGATAATATTAAAATTTCTGATGTTGCAACTATTGAAGAATCATTAGTTATTCCTACAATTTATCTTGATTCAGGTGGTGAACCTGCATTAAACATGATCATAATGAAAAAGATCGATGCTGATATTATTGATGTGGTTGATAATGTAAAAGAGTATCTTAAAAAAATTCCTGATTTGTATGGTGCAGGTGTCAATATTAGCACCTCTCAGGATTTTTCACGTTTTGCCCGTTTACGTTTAGGGGTGTTAACGAATAACGGCATTGTTGGACTTATTCTTGTTTTTATTTCACTCGTTGTATTTTTACGTTTTTCAGTTGCCATGACGACGACCTGGAGTTTACCTATCGTCTTTTTGACCGGATTATTTTTATTACATTTATCTGGTATCACATTAAACCTTATTTCCATGCTTGGTTTTATCATGGTTCTTGGAATGTTAGTTGATGATGCTATCATCATTGGAGAAAATATTGCCTATCATATGGAGCAGGGGGAGACACCCAATGATGCTGCCGTAAAAGGAGCTTATGAATTATTTGGCCCTGTTACCACAACAATACTAACTACCATTGCAGCATTCTTACCATTAATGTTTATGTCAGGCATGATAGGAAAATTCATTATTGCAATTCCTGTCGTCGTCATTTCCTTACTGTTTTTTTCCTGGTTGGAAGCATTTTTAATATTACCCAGTCATGTGAGTCACTTAACCAATACAAAAATAAAAGTTAAAGAAAAACAATGGCTAATTAATTTTGAACATGGTTATGCAAAGTTTTTAGTTTGGGTATTGCATCATCGCTGGACTGTCGTATTTTTATCAGCATCGCTTTTGATTGGCAGTATCGTATTAGCAATACAAACAATGCAGTTCCAGTTATTTCCTGCTGTTGCTGTCGATCAATATTTAGTCCGTGTAACGGCTAAACCAGGAACAAGCTTAGATACCTTACGCACACATTTAAAAGATGTTGATACTAATATACGTAAACATATTAAACCTGAGTATGTGGAAAGTACGATTCTTTCCAGTGGGCAAACACAACGTGATGCAGGTGATCCGTTAACACAACGTGGAAGTCGATTTGGACAAATCAGAGTACTTTATATACCTGCTGTCTTAAGACCCGGGCATGATGCGGTTGAAGATTTACGTTATCTTGAACATAACTTGCCAGGTAAATATCCTGATTTAGAGGTTGCTTTTGAACTTGTTAAGCCAGGCCCACCAACAGGTCGAGCATTAGAAATAGAAATATCCAGTAAGGGTGGCACCTATAATGAGCGGGTTGCTGAAAACCTAATAACATTCTTAAAGGATATTAAAGGTGTTACCACGATTGAAAGTGGTCTACAGCCTGGTGATAAAGAAATCCATGTTGTCCTGGATAAAAGTCTTGCAGCTTATGCAGGTGTAAACTTAGCTACTGCTGCTTCACATATACGAGCATCGGTAGATGGTCTTCGTGTTACGACGACACGTTATGGTACAGAAGAAGTTGATGTAACTATACGTTACCCTGATGATGTAGAAGATATAAAAGCACTGCAAAATTTGAAAGTTCCTAATAAGCGTGGTGGTTTAATTCCATTAAGTTCGATCGCTCAGTTTGATGAAAAAACAGGCTTTACAACGGTGCGTCATAAAGATGGTTTACGTGTCATTCGAGTGTTTGCGAATATTGATGAAACACAAACCAGTAGTATCAAACTGAATAAACAGGTTGCTGATAATCAGAAAGTCTGGCTGGCAGATTATAAAAACAAAGTAAAAATAAATTTCGGTGGTGAAGCTGAGAAAAATGATGAATCCTTTAAAGATTTGGGCTTCTCATTCTTGTTTGCTTTGATCGCAATATTCTTTTTACTGGCCATTCAGTTTAATAGCCTGGGTTATCCACTTATTGTTATGTTGGCGATTCCTTTTGGTGCCGTAGGTGTTATTTTAAGTTTTTATGTACATGATATTTTGTGGAAACCGATGCCATTGTCTTTTTTCTCAACAATGGGCATAGTTGCGTTAACTGGCGTAGTTGTAAACAGTTCTATGATTCTGCTTGTGTTTATCCAACGTGCTATAGAAGACGGTATGGATGCAATGGAAGCTATTATAATGGCAGGGCGTAGACGTTTGCGGGCTGTTGTTCTTACCGCGGCAACAACCGTTGTTGGATTACTACCGACGGCTTATGGTTGGGGTGGAACCGATCCTTTTGTTGCACCAATGGCTCTTGCCCTGTCGTGGGGATTGGCATTTTCAACATTGATAACTCTAATATTAATACCTGCTGCACTTGCTGCGAGTATTGATACAGCAGAGCATTTTAGAAAGTGGAGTGGGAACCTGAAAAAGAGATTTATCTAGGTCAGCCATAGTGCCCCTCTTGTTAAATATATTGGAGGGTAGAAAGCTGACCTATAAATATTAGAGAACCCGTCTAGCGCCAGTGAATCGTTTTCGCCAGTACCTGTCTTTCATGGAACTGATTTTCACGCGTTTACCGGAAGAGGGAGCATGGATGAATTTATTATTGCCCAGGTAAATGCCAACGTGTGAAACTGCTCGTGAAACCACTGTTTTAAAAAACACCAAATCACCGGCTTTCAGATATCGACGAGAAATACGCTTTGCTGCTTTAAATTGTTGGCTTGTCGTGCGAGGAAGATTGATTCCAGCAGCCTTGTGACTGTATTGAACCAGACCACTACAATCGAAGCCGCGGTTAGGAGAAGTACCTCCGTAGCGATATTTAACACCTAACATCCGTTTAGCTGTTTTAATTACAGACTGTTTGGCGGCTGATGTTTTACCACTCTTATACTTTGCACTGCTTCCACAGCCAGAGAGCACAAGTGAAAATGCTATAACGGCGAAAATATTGGATATTTGCTGTTTCTTAAATATATTCATCATAATGATTTATTTTAGTTAAATATTTCTAATAATCAATAAGATATCGCATTTATTTAATAAATTAATTTAAGATAGATATATCACAAAATGATGATATGGACACAGAAAAAGTCCGGTTCATGAACTAAACTCCGTATATGGGTATTTCCTCAGTCTCAAATGCGTCATTTTCTCGTCCTGTCACACAATCAAAAAGCAGCAGTGATAGGCAGTCTAGTGCCCGGGCACAAGCAGATATTGTTGAGAACAAAGCTCAGGAACGTGCTCAAGAACAACGTGCTGTGCAGCAAAGGCTGCAACACCATAAAGAAGAGAGTCAGCGTCGTCTTGATGGAAGATTAATTAGTTTTGGTCAAGAGCAGGATAACATCAGCAGCCAGCAAAAACAGGCATCCTTTAACCGCTCTCGCGTTAACGAGGCATATGCTCCACCCCGACAAAATGAAATTACCTATTCTCAAAATGAGCAGGCTGAACGAGCCCGTGATCGCGTAAGAAATCAAAATAATGAAGCAATAGATATTGTTGTTTAGTCTCCTTTAATTATTAGTTGTTCACTCTCTGAATATATATAATTTGAGCTGCGTATAAAAACCGCACGTCATTCCGGTATGCTTTTTAGCGGGAATCCACTAGATTCCCGCTAAAGGCATGCAGGAATGACGGTGTTTTGAAGATTGAGAATCTTTACTCGTATAATTTTCTTATACAAAGCTGAGGTTAAATGATTACGTTTATCTAAATGTGATTTTATCCCTGTAGCAATATGGCCTTTACGGTAGAATACATTTATGAAGAGAAAATCGCCTGTACGCCGAAAGAAAAAATCAGCATCAAAAAAAACAACTCGCCGTAGAAAGAAGAATAAAAAATTTAACTTGCCTTTAATGCGAATATTCCTTTCGTTGCTACTTATTTTTACTGTTTACGTTATCTATCTTGATTTTGAGGTGCGAACTCAATTTGATGGAAAAAAATGGTCAGTTCCTGCTCGTGTTTATGCACGACCATTAGAATTTTATGTTGGAAAACCTTTAACACATGAACAAATTGTCTTTGAACTGAAAACTTCAGGTTATCGTCTTAATCAGGAAAATCCTAAGGCGGGTTATTATCAAAAAAGCGGGAATAGTTATCGAATCGTAATTCGTGAATTTGATTTTTGGGATGGTCATCAACCACCACGTTACATCCAGGTAAAAATTGAAGATGGTTTTGTTTCGGATGTTATTGATTTTAGAGATCAAACAGAAATAGCGGTAGTGCGTTTGGATCCCTCGATTATGGGGCGCATCTATCCTTCTCACCGTGAAGATCGCATGTTAGTTAAACTTGATGAAGTGCCTGAACATTTAACAATGGCATTGCTCGCCGTAGAAGATCGTCAATTTTATTCTCATTTCGGAATAAACCCAAAAGCAATTCTTCGAGCCATGGTTGCAAACATTAAAGCCGGCGCAGTTGTTCAGGGTGGAAGTACGCTAACTCAACAGTTAGTTAAAAACTTTTTCCTAACCAGGAAAAAAACATTAGTGCGAAAATTCAACGAAGCCATTATGTCTCTGTTACTTGAGTTGCACTATGAAAAAGACGATATATTAGAAGCCTACTTAAATGAAATTTATTTGGGACAGGATAAAAAACGTGCAATACATGGTTTTGGATTGGCAAGTCGATTTTATTTTGATAAACCCATTTATAATTTAAACCTTGCAGAAGTAACAACGCTGATCGCAATGGTAAAAGGGCCATCATATTATGATCCCTGGCGCCATAAAAAACGTATTCTTAAACGTCGAAATATTGTAATTGGTTTAATGGAAGAACAGGGCTCGATAACAAATTATCAGTCTATGACGGCTAAATCCAAACCTTTAACAGTAGTAAAACGAAATAAAAAAATAACAAGCACCTATCCTGCGTATATGGATTTGTTAAGACGCCAATTACAGGAAGACTATGATAAAGAAGATTTAACCTCAGAAGGCTTGCAAATATTTTCTACCTTTGATCCGTATGTACAAAAAATTGCAGAGCAGGTAGTTAAATCAAAAACCCGGCAATTAGATAAGCAAAAAAATCTTAAAGGGACATTACAGGCTGCTGTAATAGTGACTAATACTAATAATGCAGATGTTCTTGCTATTGTCGGCGACAAACAACCTACCTATGCAGGATTTAATCGTGCCCTGGATGCTCTGCGTCCAGTGGGTTCTTTAATAAAGCCTGCTGTTTATTTAACTGCAATACAACAACAAAATAAATATTCTCTCGCGACCTTAATTGAAGACAAAGGAATTACATTAAAAGCCCAGGATGGAAAGTTATGGTCTCCGCGTAATTATTCGGGAAAATCTCATGGGAAAATCCCCTTATTTAAAGCCCTGACAAGCTCATATAATCAGGCAACTGTACGGTTAGGTTTGGAATTAGGTTTTGAATCTATCGTAACGACGTTAAGAAATCTGGGTATTAAAAGAGATATTCCTCCATATCCTTCTATGCTATTGGGTGCAATAACAATGACGCCATTAGAAATTACTCAAATGTATCAGACCTTATCCGGGGAAGGTTTTATTACACCATTACATACCATTCGAAAAGTGATGACAGCAAAAGGCGAACCATTAAAACATTACCCTGTAAAAATTAAACAAGGTGTTGATGAAACATCTGTAAGGATTATAAACAGTGCTTTACATGAAGTGACTCGGCATGGAACAGCACGCTCATTACAGTGGCGTTTACCTAAAGGGTTAAAAGTTTCTGGTAAAACAGGCACAACTAATAATACGCGCGACAGCTGGTTTGCCGGTTTTAGTGGCGAACATTTAATAGTTGCCTGGTTGGGGACAGATGATAACAAGTCAACAGGATTAACCGGTTCAAGTGGGGCTTTACCCATTTGGTCAGACATTATGAAAAAAATCAGAACACGACCTTTTTCTTTTGCGTATGATGATGAGCTTGAGTACTATCATGTTGAAGCTGAAAAAGGACTACTTGTTGATGAAGATTGTTCTTCAGCAGCGTATCTTGCTTTTAGAAAAGACAATGTACCAGAGGAATATGGTGCTTGTTCAAATTGAGAGCTTTGCACGAAGCATCTTTTCCGCTATGGCGGCGTTAAACTGGTCTCAAAATGCTCATTTACACGTGTGAACTGCGCTTTTTCGACAACTCATGCCTTGCCCTAACGAAAAATCTACATTGTGCAAAGCACTCAAATTAAAATTAATAGAAAGTGTTGTACTACATGAAAATAACTAAACTGTTTATTGTTCGAATTCTACTTATAAGCTTTGCAGTATCGCTTACTGCTTGTCAGGCACCTAAAGATAAAACACCGGGCTGGACAACTGCTTCAGGAGAGGTTCGTCCCGGGCCTAAAACGGGGAAAGCTGTTTTAGCGTTGTTGGGTAAATCAAGACAAGCAAGTAAAAAAGGCTCGTTAAGTACGGCCGAAAGTCATCTTGAAAGAGCATTACGAATTGAGCCACAGAATCCTACATTGTGGTTATATATGGCAAAACTACGTCTTTATGCAGGAAAATCCAAAGAAGCTATCAACCTTGCTAAAAAAGCCATGGCCTTATCTTCCAGAGGTGGTACGGCAAGTCGAACTAGTCGACGCTCATTACAGGCGGATTGTTGGCGAGTTATCGCCCATGCACAGCAAAAAATGGGTAATTCTCGAAAAGCACAAAAGGCACAAGCAGAAGCAAATACACTAAGTCATTAATATTTCTCATTATATAGACATTAATTGTCGAAAGTTAAAGCAATTTCCACTTTAGTAATTTCCATGCAAGACGCTAATTAGATAAACTAGCGTATAAATTCAAGTATGTCTTTAGTTTAGAAAAATGGAATAAGACGGTGTCACTATATTCAGTCGATAAATTGATTTCAGAAGCGCGTCGTATCGCTGCAGAGTATCGTCGTGCCACAGGAAAACCGCTTGGCATTAGTGCAGAAATTGCTGCTCATGATGGCTGTAAATATCTCGAACTTGAAGCGCATGAAGATGCCGTTGGTTACGATGCAATAGGTTTGAGTGGTGAACGCAAAGGGTGTCGTTTTCAAATTAAAGGCAGGGCAATTTTTGACGAGAAAAAAGGCGGTCAACGTTTAGGGCAAATTAAAACGGATCAGAACTGGGATAAGATTTTGTTAGTTTTAATGAATGAAGATTTTGAAACAACTGAAATATTTGAAGCTTCTCGTGAAGATATGCTCGAAGAACTCGATGAGGTCAATTCAAGTAATCGAAAAAAACGTGGAGCCATGTCTGTGGTTCGATTTAAACATTTAGCTCAATTAGTCTGGAACAGGGAAGAGGGTTTAATAGTAGACGAAGTGTGGGATAATCAAGCCAACAATACTTAGTCCTTTGCACAAATGCTGCGAAGCTAGATTACTGCGTTAAAACCTCTTCTAAATGCTCATGTACTAACCGTACACTCCGCTTTTTCATCGGTTTTGCCTTGTTCTCTAACTTCTCGCTATTTGTGAAAAGGACTATGATTTTTTTAATATAATAACGAGCTATCCCTTGCAACAATCTGATGTATCTCACCTTCTTGGCGAAGATGGGCCTTTTTCAAAACTGGTTCCAGGCTTTGCTGCGCGTCAACAACAACAGGAAATGGCTGAGCGTGTTGCTGATGCAATTGAAAAAGGAAGCCACTTAATTGCGGAGGCGGGAACCGGAACAGGTAAAACATTTGCATACCTGGTTCCTGCATTAATGAGTAAATCAAAAGTTTTAATTTCAACCGGCACTAAAAATCTTCAGGATCAACTTTTTCATAAAGATTTACCTATTGTTAGAAAAGCCCTGGCTGTGCCTGCAACAGTTGCATTGTTAAAAGGTCGGGCTAATTATCTTTGTTTACATCGTTTAGATTTAGCTGAACAGGAAGGTCGTTTCCGTACTCCTGAAATGGCGAACAGTGTTATTAATATTCGAGAATGGGCTGCACAAACATCAAGTGGTGACATTGCGGAAATGACGTCTATCTCAGAAGACGATATGATTTGGTCAAGTGTTACTTCTACCTCCGATAATTGTCTGGGTTCAGATTGTCATTATTTTGAAAACTGCCATGTGATTGATGCTCGCCGTCAAGCACAAGAAGCCGATGTTGTAGTAATAAATCATCATTTATTATTTGCAGACATGATGCTTCGTGAAGAAGGTTTTGCTGAACTACTACCACAAGCTGACGCGATAATAATAGATGAAGCGCATCAGTTAGCAGATGTAGCCTCTTCATTCTTTGGAGAATCAATAAGTGGCAATCAGTTGCTTGAACTTGCTCGTGATAGTGAAGCTGAATATGTAACCGAGATAAATGAAGATCCCAATTTTATTCGTATAGCCTCAGTATTACAAAAACTAACTCAGGATTTACGCTTATCTTTTGGAGTAGAACAACGTCGTGCTGATTGGCAAAGTATTGCGCACGATAAAGAGTTTAAAAAATCGGTTCTGGCGGTAGCAGAACAATTAAATGAACTTGAGAAACAACTAGTCCCTTTAGCTGAACGAAGTAAAGGTCTGGAAAGTTGTTATGAACGTTGTGTTGAATTACATTCACGATTTACAAAACTCACTACTGATGTGCCGGATGATCATATTCATTGGTTTGAAACGCATAAACGAAGTTTTGTATTACATATCACCCCTTTTGATATTAGTGAAATATTCCATTCACAAATGCAAACAATGAAAGTTGTATGGATGTTTACATCTGCAACATTAACGGTTGCAAATAACTTTGAGCATTTTAAGCAACGTTTAGGAATTGAAACAGATAATACTGCTGTCTGGGATAGCCCGTTTAATTATAGTAAACAAGCTGTCATGTATGTTCCTGAATCCTTACCTGATCCTACGACACCTGAATACACAGAAGCCGTTGTTAAAAAAGCGTTACCCATTATTGAAGCGTGTCAGGGTGGGGTATTCTTTCTCTTTACCAGTCATAAAGCATTACAGCAGGCAGCAGATTTATTGGATGGTGAAATTGATGTGCCACTCATGGTGCAAGGCGATAAGCCTCGAGATATTTTACTTAGTGAATTCCGGCATCATGGTAACGCAGTTTTATTAGGCACCAGTAGTTTTTGGGAAGGGGTGGATGTACGAGGGCAGGCATTAACCTGCGTTATTATAGATAAATTACCGTTTGCATCTCCTGGCGATCCCGTTCTTAAAGCAAGAATTGATAACATGCGAAAAAACGGGGGAAACCCATTTATCGATTTTCAATTACCAACGGCTGTCATTACGTTGAAGCAAGGAGCAGGGCGTTTAATTAGAGACGTCAATGATCGTGGTGTTCTGATGTTGTGTGATCCGCGTTTAATTACAAAATCTTATGGAAAAACTTTTATTGATAGCCTGCCAGCAATGATGAAAACCCGAAACCAGGAGAAAGTCATTGGCTTTCTTAAAGTAAAATCATCTTAATTAGGCTCTCTAATATTCATTTGTTCGTATTTGAAGTGTTAACTGCATCAGACTGAATGTTAAATTCTGTGACATTCATCCCATTTTCATATATTGTGTATCACCTGCAGAAAATATAGGTACCTAACCCTATGTTTTTACAAAAACAATTATAAGCTATTGAAATTATTCAATAATTTGTATCGTGTTGATGTTGTTAAATCTAGTAGTAATAAATTCAAGTCACATTTAAGGTGGCAAAAAATGTGAAGTTAAACAGTAAAGGGTAAAAGAAGTGGCCTATTTAACGCAATATTCAAGCAGTGTTCCTGTCATTAAATTCAATATCGATCAACCAGTTATGACGATTGGTCAAAATTTTGATATGGATATTTCTGTAGCTGAAGACGGTATTGCGGAAAGCCATGCGACGGTTGAGGCGATTAAAGAAGCACAATCATACCGTTTTATTATTAAATCTAATGCAGATGAAACGTTATTAGAACTCAATGGTGCAGCTGTTTCTCACGCAGAACTGAAAGATAGAGATTGGATCGTTATTGGTGGAGTAGAATTTCAATTTACAGATGATGGTGTCAATGAAATTAAAGAAATGACTAAACCTGTAGCGACAGCGCCTACGCTTGCCGTCGTAGAACCTATCGAGAAAAAAAATGTGGAAGCAGAGTTAACAATACCAAATGAAGCAAAACCAATGTCGACGAAGGAATATGTCGCAAAAAGTCGATATAGCCGTCGCCGTCTGGCTTTCTAAATCCCCCTTTTTTTATCCCTACCTTTCTTCTTTCAATATACTAAGTAGTAGCGGTGTAGCACTGCACTGTGTATGCTATGCCTTCTTTTTACCTAGCGATCGTTGATGAAAATTCTTGCTATAGATACCGCAACTGAAGCCTGCTCTGTCGCATTATATGATGATGGAAAGACTCATGAACTTTATGAAATTATTCCTCGTCAGCATACGGAGCGCGTATTACCAATGGTAGACGAATTGCTGGTAAATGCTGGTATATCATTATCAGCTCTTGATGCAGTGGCTTTCGATTGTGGTCCAGGTTCGTTTACCGGGGTACGTGTTGCTACAAGTGTGACTCAAGGACTAGCATTTAGTGCAGATTTGCCAGTAATTCCGGTTTCTAGTCTTGCTGCTCTTGCTCAACTTGCTTATAGAGAAGAAAATAAAGAAAATGTACTGAGTGCAATCGATGCTCGAATGAATGAAATGTATTGGGCTTGTTATCAACTTGAAGCTGGTATAATGAAATTGCTTGATACGGAAAAGGTTAGTCCAGCTTCCAAGGTAGAAAAAGAAGGTGCATGGCATTGCCTGGGTAGTGGTTGGGACACTTTTAAGGTTGAACTAGAGCAGTCGAAACTTGTCAATGTAACAAGCTCTAAAATTGATTGCTTTCCACATGCACAGAATGTTGCAGTTTTAGCAGCAGATTTATACAAGCAAGGTAAGATGGTCAATGCAGAAGATGCGATTCCAACGTATGTTCGCGATGAAGTAACCTGGAAAAAAATTAAAGATCAGTAGTTTGTTAGGGATATAACCTATTTCAAAAATAATATTTGAGGTGAAGAAAGTGTTTAAGTTGCTAAGTTTTTTATTATTACTACCTTTAACAACATTAATAGCAGAGCCGCAGCTTGCTAAAAAGCCGGTGGCAGCAACGAGTACACTTAGAGCAAACCCACTTGTTTATGACAGAACTGTTTCTGCTGGAATGAAAGAAGTTTATAAAAGTCTTTTTACAACATTAGAAAATAATAGTTATTTCGTTATATCTGAACCAAATATAGGTAAAAATTTATCTCACTTCGCAAAGCGCTGGGGTGATGACTACAATAAAAATAAGTTGGATAGTATTCGTAGTATGGTTTTTTGCAATGGCTGGTATGCAAATAAGATCAGCAATATTGATCCGAGTATGCTGGCTTTATGTCCATTACATATTTCTTTATATAGTAAGAATAATAAAACACATATTTTATTTGTACGTCCAGGAAAAATTGCAGCAGCAAGCAAGGCGCATAAAGTTGCAAAAGAACTTGAAGATGATGTGATTCGCACAATAGAAATAGCGATTGCTAGTTTTTAGAATTTATATTTAACTTTTTTTCTGTTTTTTATAATGTTGAATAATTGCTTGCTTAACTCAGTTGTTTTAGTGTCTGAGTTTAAGCTATATAAATCAGCTGACAACAGAGATACAAACTCTTCAAAGTTATTACTTACCTGATATTTGTTTTGCCATAAATTAGCCCACTGGCTTATTGTTATGTTTGCAGGCCAGTATTCTGACTCCGCTATTAGAATGATGGATTCTCGAGTTTCCTTAATACCCATATTATCATGCAGTTTCTCAATAGCCTGTGCACGCTTGTTATGTGAATATATATGCCTTTGCCATACTTGGTAAATTTTTCTACCGATATAAAACAATATAAAAAATATAGCTAAAGATAAAAAGCCTCGCCAAATAACACTTAAAACAAAAATATCTTCTGAGCGGTGAGTTATTATTTTAAGCATTGCATCATCAGGATCGAAATATTGTATTTCTATTTTGGGTAGCGTCACAACACCGCTCTGTAGCGCTTTAAAGGGTATAGAATAGTTTGCCGAGCTAAATAGAGTACTATCGCTTGATTTAGTGTGGCGTTCTGAATTACCGGGTAAAAATTTTATTTTCTTATTTGATTTGATTTGCCTTAACACTGGAGGAAGATTGTAAGCATTATTAAATGCACCGTTAATACTGATATTCCAGTACGAGAGGGAGTTTGTTTGTAATATATTTGTATTAACGGATTCACTTTTTATTGTTACCTTTCCAACGGGTATAGTTGGTGGCAGGTAGGAGGGTAGAGCTTTAACGTCTAATGTTTTTATTGGTAAGTAAAACTGTTTCCTGGAAACACCACTAACACTGTAAGTAACTGGTGGAGGTTCTAATTTAAGAATGCCACTTTTAATGGCAGATAGACCCCAGCCAATTTGTAAAAGGTATGTTCCATCAGTATTTTTAATACGTTTAAAATTTAGTGGAGTACTTTCAAATCCATCTATGTCAGCTCCATCTTTAATTGATAAGCGTGCAGAAGAGTCTGTAGAGATAACGGCAACGTGAATAATTAATTGTTGTCTTTCATAAGGTGAAATTGTAGAAAAGCTTACTTTAGGAACACTATTCTTTCCTTGTTTAACATAAATGGTTTTCTTTTGACTTTGTACAGAATTAATTGATAAACCAGGTATTGTAAGGTTACCAACCTGGCGAGGATAAAGTTTTAATTTTAATATTTGTATTGATTTTCCTGGCCAGCGTTTGTCGCTTGTATCATTGATCACATAATCGACAAGTACGCCAAAATCATTATTTAATGCGTTTAGTTTTACGTCGGTGATTTTGTTTTTAAGTGAAATAGCATATAACTCTGCTCGTATCGGCCGACCAAGTATACTTTCTGATTTATCAATAAATAATATGAGTTGTGTGTTATCAATGTTTTTATCAGCAAGACAGGTGTTATTAATCAATATAATTAATAAAATGGACAAATACTTTATGCTGATTTTTACCATGGTTTGACACCGGGTATTGTCTTTGCTTTTTCAACTGGAGCAGGAAAACCTTCTTCAATTTCAAATAATCGTTTCCACAATAAATGTTGGGCATCTTCTATTGTATTTAAATGTTGATGAGCCTGTAATAGTGAAACATTATTGTTTTTTCTGTAGCTTGATTGTGTATTTTGTAAAATACCCTGATTGGCTAATTCAATATTATTTATTCCAGAAAGTAACAGCTTTTTGATACTGCCTTCATCTAAATTGGGCAATTTTGGTAAAGGGATATCTTGCTGTAACCCGATGGAGCCTTCACCAAGAGAGACCGAAGTGTTTTCATTAATCTCAACACCATTAGCAATAGTGGCGGAACGTGGGCCTTGTCCTTGTCGTAATGAGGAGATACTTTGTTCTCGTTGCTTTAATCGTAATTCGATGTTGGCCTTTAATATTTTACTTATTTTTAAATTATGCAGACTGGATTTATCTTTTGGCTTATAACGCAGGACATCATTATAAGTGGTTATGGCAGATGTGAAATCGCCAGTTCTGAAATAACTATTAGCAAGATTGTATAAGGTAATAGCACGTTGTGAGTCATTTTTCGCACTCAATAGGGCAAATGTAAATTGCGGTATAGCTTTGTGATAGTATCCCAGTTTATATAAGCTGTTAGCCTGACCGAGATAACTATTGTAGCCATTTATATTTCTATAAAGATTTTCAGCTTCGGTATAGCGTTCTTTTTGGTATGCTCGATGAGCAGCTTGTTCATCTGTTTGACCTAACTCAAGCGCATAAACATCATTTTCAGGATATGAGAATATAAATATTGATAGCAGAAAAAAGGTAACAATGTTTTTCTTTTTAATCTTGAAAGTGTTTAATGAAAATATAAAGAGAAAAACTGAAGTTATAAGGAAGAAAGGGAAAAGTTCATTCCAAAGAATTTGTTTTTCTCCAGTTATGTTTGTAACAGAATTATACTTTGTTATACCTTGATCAAACAAGGTTGACCAATCGCTATTATCATCATAAACCGGGCTATATTTCCCATTAAATGCGTTAGCAAGTTTACGTAAATGTTCTTCATTCATTCTTGATACTACGTGCTGTTGATTATATTGCAGCCATTTTCCATTTTTAGATTGTATTGCCTCACCTTCAGGAGTACCCATTCCAAGTACAAAGATCGGTGTAGCCTGATTATTCAGGGTTATTAATTGTTCATCTGTAAATAATGCGAAGTCACCATCGGTTATTAAAACAATGACTGATTTCCCTTTGATTTTGGAGAGCTCTTTTTTCGCAAAAAGTAATGCCTCAAAAGGTTGACTACCGGAAGTTGGGAAGGTTAACAGTTCAAGTGATTCAAGATATATTTTAAGGGCAGCATGATCTGATGTTATGGGTACAAAGAGATGAGGTCTTGCAGAAAAAACGGTAATTCCAATACGATGAGCATGTGCTTTTTCTAATAACTCATAGATTTCTAACTTACTACGACGTAAGCGGTTTGGTGTAATATCCCTCGCTTGCATTGATTCTGAAAGATCGACAACTAACATAATATTAACACCAGTAAGTTGATTTTTATCAATATGACTGATTGCTAAACGAGGACCTGCAAGAGCAATCGAAAAGAATAACCAGGCGAGCAAGTAAGCTATGTTTTTACTAAGGCCCTTTTTTGTGAATATGTGATTACCTGGTAAAACGATCCATGGTTGTAACTTTTTATCAGCATAAAGGGAGTTATTGTTTCTTTGGATAAGAGTTCTTATAAAAACAATAAAAACAGGTTGAAGAGCAAGAAGTAGCCAAAGAGGTTCTCGCCAGGCGATGTTCTGTATGTATAAGAATAAATTCATTTTCTGACGTGCCGATTTTTAATCAGTGCCGCCTTAAATAGACTTACGAGTTGCTGAAGGCTAAATATGATGAATGCGGTAATTAAAAACCAATAATAAAGTTCTTCCCGGTAATATTGTGGCTCCACTTTGCGTTTATTGGTTTCATGTAAATTAATTGCCTGGATAGCATTCTTTAAAGCGCTTGGATTGCCGGCATGATAACTTTTTGCACTTGTAATTGAAGAAATGCGTTGCAGCAAATCAAGATCAACCGGAGAATAAAGCAAACCACTTTGACGACTCTCTTCAGCCGCAAGACTCGTTGCCCCAATAGCAATTGTATACAAAGGAAGCTTTGCATTTTTAGCAAGTTCTGCAGCAATGAGCGGGTCAATGTTCCCTGTTGGTTGATCGGCATCTGTTAAGAGAACGAGGACTCTCTTACGGTTAGTATTTCCTCTTTGATACTGGTTTTTAGTTGCCTGTTTTACCGCCAATGCAATTGCGTCTCCAATAGCATTAAAACGACCTGCTATTGTTGCTTGTACTCTGGATAACATCCTTCGTAATAAGTATTGGTCTGAAGTGAGGGGGACAAGAGTATACGCTTGATCACCAAAGACAATAATACTCATCTTTTCACCCTTAAGATTTTCTATAAAATTATCTAACACGCCTTTTAATAAGCTCATGCGATCGATACGTTCACCATTGAGAACATAATCACGTAAAATCATTGAGACAGAAGCATCCACGATAAAAATAATATCGCGTTCTTGAGGTGGATCCGGTAACTTTTCTCCAACTCTAATCGGTTGTGAAAGAGCCACTACAAGAAATAAAAAAACTATTAAATAGAGAAAACTAAAGTTTGCTTTTTTATTTACTGAAAAAAGACTTGTTTGTAATAAGCTAACAAGAGGGTGTATAAACGTTTTCTTTGATGAAACCTCATTAAGGCTGGCAGCAGAAGTTTCCGTAACATATTTATTATGGAATATAATCAATGTTATATTAATGACTATAAATAAAGGTATTAGCCATAACCATTCGGCGTGGTTCAACTCGATACTTTTCCAGTTTTGAATGATAGTAATAAAGTTGTTCATGGCCACAACTTTAGCCAGTGGAGACTATCTTCGTATAATGTATTTATTTCTGTACGTGACTTTTTATTTTTACAGTATCGTAAATTAGATGTTTTTTTTGTAAAAGTATCCCATTCTTCTTTGTACCTGTTTAGGCTGGCCGGTAAGCGGGTATTTTTATTTATATTGTTAAGCTTTAATCCTTTGCGAAGAACGGAGCAAAGTTGGTACGCTGTGTCGTGTTCATCTATATTATGTTGTGAAAATTCGGCATGTATTTTATTTAGTTTTCGTTTGGCTACTCCCCTGGTTGAATATAATGACAACCAGGTATAGTAAGATAGAATAATTACAACTAGCAGACTCAATATAGATAGTAAAGTTAGTTCTAATGGACTGATCGCAGGAGTCGCTAGTGGTTGGATATCATATATCCCATCAATTATTGTTAATGCTATAGGTTCATTATTCATATTTAAATGACAACTTTATTTTCTATGGCATCATCTTCTGTAGAAATATGATGAAAGGGGATTGAAATATTTTCAAATAATTTCTTTTTCAAAGAAAAATATTCATTTGATTTTAGTTTATATTCTTTTTGTTCGGATAATGAGCTTGAATTGATATCTGTATATTTATTACTCATTATATCTTTTAACTTGATTATGCCTGCTTTTGGTAGATTCAATTCAGCCGGATCCGTTATTTGTATTGCGTGTACCTGATGTGCTAGTGAAAGTTGCAACAATGTTGGCTGGGTATTTTCATTGATATCATGAAAATCACTAATGAGGTAAATAGTAGAACCTAACGTTAAAACTTCATTTATCATGCGAAGTGCATCATCAAGTTTAGGTTCCTGATAATCCTGTTTATGAAAAACAGGTAAAGCAGGGCGAGCAGCCTGATGAATAAATTCAAAAACAGCTTGCTTGTTATTGTTTTCTTTAAACCATTGCAACTCATTATCCAGAATAAGCCCGCCAACTGAAAAGTTATTTTCTTGTGCAGTAAATGCTGCAATAGCAGCGGATCGTGCAGCCTGGGTTATTTTAAGACGTTGTTTAGTTCCAAAACGCATAGAATTACGACGATCGACAAGTATAAAAAAACCAGGCTGTCTTTCTTCACGAAAAACTTTCATGTATTGCTGGCCTGTTCGTGCGGTCAATTGCCAATTCATATAACGCGGGTCATCACCAGGTTGATAATGTCGACTTTCTTCATAATCCATTCCATGGCCACGGTATATTGAGCGCATGTCGCCTATTTGCCGGGATGCGGTATCGTGTTTATAAGAAGGAGTTTTATTATTATTTTGTACACGATGTAATAAATCTAGAATTTCATCGTTATTCAGTAAAGGTTTTTTAAATCTTTTATCAGCCTTAATAAAAGATTGTTGAGCAAATCGTTTTAATTGTTGAATAAAATTATGCACTGATGGGAGTAAGTATTTTATGGGATAGGGATTTCAGATAGAAGGTGTTGAATAATATCATCTGCAGATATGTTTGCGGCAAGTGCAGAATAATCCAGAATAAGACGATGTCTTAATACATCTGGCGCAACCTCTAAAATATCTTCAGGAATGACATGATCTCGACCCGCTAAATAAGCCAGGGCGCTGGATGCTCGTAGTAGTGCTATTGAAGCACGAGGAGATGCACCGGCAATTAAAATGTTTGCCCAGTCTTTATGCCACTTAGCCAGATCACGAGTAGCGGTAACAATACTCACAATATATTTTTCGAGCATTTCATCAACATGAATATCTGCAACTTCACGTCGGGCAGCTAATACTGTTTCTGGTGTGATAGGGGACTGAAGTGTTTCTTTGTCTTCACCGTAATGATGTTTACGATCAAGTTTAAGAATTTTCAACTCTTCTTCAGGCGTTGGATAATCAAGTTTAATGTGTAATAAAAAGCGATCTAATTGTGCTTCAGGTAAAGGGTAGGTACCAGATTGTTCCAGAGGATTTTGTGTAGCCATTACAACAAATAAATCAGGTAATGGGCGTGTCACACCTCCGACAGTAACCTGGTGTTCAGCCATGGCCTCTAATAAAGCAGACTGAACTTTAGGCGGGGCGCGGTTAATTTCATCGGCTAATACAATTTCGTGGAAAATTGGCCCTTTAACAAATTTAAACTGATGTGCTTCTGGATCAAAAATATCAATACCTGTTAAGTCACCAGGCATTAAATCAGGTGTAAATTGAATACGTTGAAATCCTGCATGCACTCCACTTGCTAATGTATTAACCGCTGTTGTTTTTGCTAAACCTGGTGCACCTTCAAGTAATACATGGCCACCGGTTAGTAAACTAATCAATAAACGATCAAGTAACTTTTTTTGCCCAATAATAAGTTGCTCAAGGTGAGTACGTAGTTTTAGAAATTCAGTTTGTGTTTGCATTTCTTTGTTCTCGTTATGCGGTACAAGCAAAGCGCGATGAGGTATCTATCTTTAAGTTAATAGATTGTTGAGCATTTTTTCGTATACATTTGATAAAGTGTCTAAGTCTTCAACTGCAACACATTCATTAACTTGATGAATGGTTGCATTTAACGGTCCAAGTTCAACAACCTGCGCACCTGTTGGTGCAATAAAACGACCGTCAGAAGTACCTCCTGCAGTTGAAAGCTCAGAATCAAAGCCACAGACTTCCTTAATAGCATCCTGTGTTGCATTTACTAATTCACCAGGTTCAGTTAAAAAAGCCTGCCCGGATAATGCCCAGTCAATTTCATATTCAATATTATGTTCATCCAGTAATGCTTCAACTCGTTTGCGAATTTGTGTATCGGTAATCGCTGTAGAAAATCGAAAGTTAAAGACCACTTCACATTCACCCGGAATAACATTTGTTACGCCAGTGCCTGAATGGATGTTGCTCACCTGGAATGTCGTGGGAGGAAAAAATTCGTTACCCTGATCCCATTCTGTTTCTGTGAGGATTTTTAAAACAGGTGCAAACTCATGAATGGGGTTCTTTGCCAGGTGTGGATATGCAACATGTCCTTGTTTACCTTTTACTTTTAATGTGCAACCAATTGAGCCACGACGACCATTTTTAATAACATCACAGACTTTGTCGGTACTGGAAGGCTCACCCACCAAACACCAATCAATTTTTTCATTACGCGCTTCCAGAGTTTTAATAACTTTGACAGTACCATCATAGGCAGGTCCTTCTTCATCACTGGTTATTAAAAAAGCAATGCTACCCGAGTGGTTTGGATTGTCGCTTATGAAACGTTCACATGCTGTCACCATACATGCAATAGAGCCTTTCATGTCTGCGGTACCACGACCATAAAGCATGCCATCATCAACCGTAGGTTCAAAGGGAGGGTATTTCCAGTTTTCTACCGGGCCAGTAGGGACAACATCAGTATGACCTGCAAAAGCAAATAATGGACCATCACTTCCTCTGCGAGCCCAAAGATTATCTGTTTCACCAAAGCGTAAATGTTCTATTTTAAAGCCAATATTACTCAATCGTTCAGCAATGAGAGCCTGACAGCCCATATCTTCTGGTGTTATTGATGAGCGTGAAAGCAGATCTTTGGAGAGCTCAAGCGTGTCTGACATGTGTAAACCGTTTAATTGTTCAAAAACAGTATCTTACCTTATTCCTTCGGTCTTTGTGGACAATTAAATTATGATTTATTGTTTCGTTTTAAATTGCCAATATTGTTTGATGTAATAGAAACTGAAGTTTGTATTGAGGTATGCACCTAAGCCATGTTTTTTTCTGACTGAGACAGAAACACCTGAGCTAAACCAAAGGTGTTAGCAAAAAGTATAGTTTGTTATTTATTAAGTGAAGTATTTATAGCTATATTAAATAGCTTCTGGATTTTTAGTATATGCCGGTAATTTAATAGTAAAGGTTGTGCCTTTTCCAACAGTACTCTCAACTTCAATCGTTCCATTCATGAGTGAAACAAAGTGTTTACTAATAGTAAGCCCAAGACCGGTTCCACCATGTGTGCGTGTTGTAGACGCTGTCACTTGAGTAAATGGTTGGAATAATATTTTAAATTTTTCTTTAGGAATGCCCATACCGGTATCTTTAACTGAAAAATAAAGCCACGCTACATCTGTATTATTATCAAGAGAGACAGTGATATCAATGTTTCCGTTATCAGTAAATTTACTTGCGTTACTTAAAAGGTTAAATAATGTTTGCGTGATTTTGGTTTTATCAAGATAAAAACCACCCATATTATCCGGGCAGTTAATATTCAATATATTGTTTTGTTTTTTTGTCAGGGGAATGATTGTTTCTGAAATTTCAGTTAATAATTTCTTAATATTAACAAAGCTATAATCAACCTCGGTTTTACCTGCTTCAGCTTTAGAAAAATCAAGTATGCTATTTATTAATGCTAATAAATAATGACCTGCATTTCTGATTTTACCCAGGTCTTTAGAATAGGATTTATAGCCAAGAGAATCAGCTTCATCTTTTAATATTTCGCTGTATCCAATAATTGCATTTAAAGGTGTTCTGAGTTCATGACTCATATTGGCAAGAAACATGCTTTTGGTCTCATTAGCTGCATCAGCTTCCATACGTGCTTGATGTAACAAACTTAGTAATTTATTGAGGTGTAAAGGAACAATGATAAGGCTTAGTAATAAAAAAGTTATTTCTATAGGGTGTTCACTGAAATCACCAAGGTATACTACAATAATGCCGTAACATAGAAATGATATAGCTTGTGCCGTATATAAAAGTTGTTTACCAAAACGTAGTGCCTGGCTAATAAGCACCCAGAGGTAAAGAATAAAAAAGGGCGAGGTAATATCTCCGGTAAAAACCAAGCCCATAGATATGAATACAATATCAACTGTAACCGTTAGATACAGTCGCCAACTAATGTTAGGCCAGTGTTTAATACTAAAAGCAAGAACGATACTAAAAATTGAAAAAAGACCAAAATAGAGCATGAAGCTTCGGGTTGAAATTTGATAATAATCAAAATATAAACCGATTGAAAAAAAGATAAGTCCCCAAACTAAAATAGCAACACGAACTAACGCTTGCTGCATTTCTGTATCAATAGATTTCCCAAATTTTTTAATCGATGTTAATGTCATAAATTGCTAGAGTGGCGGAGTCATAATTATAATGATTTTTCGTACACTATACTGAAAACCGACTTGATATGAAATTTTTTGATGGATTTAGTGCTAAATTTCAATTACATAGCAACAATCTGAAGAAAAAAAGGTGTTTTTTTTTCATTTTAATAATTTGATGAGGGGACAAAGTGACAATAATTCCCTTTAATATAATAAGTATATCTGGTTAATAATTTGTTTTTATAGTACATTTTCAAATGAACTAATTAAATTACCGTCTAAAGAATATCGAACAACTATATAATTAAAAATGAATAAAGCAGAAAAGAGAATTGATGAACCCTATGCTAAGCAAGTATATGCGAAGCAGGTAAGAACACTATACGGTTCCTTTATGGTTGGTATCGCGGGAACCTTCATTGGTGCTTTTTTACTCATGGCTATTCAATGGGATTTTGTTGATCACTCCTATATCCTGATGTGGTTTGCTTTATTTTCAGCGTTTCATCTTATCCGTGCAGTATTTGTCTATCGATTTAATAAAGTCCATCCTGATGATGGGGCCTGTGTAGTTTGGGGGCAAGGATTTGTATATAGCTCAATTGTGGCTGGAATGATTTGGAGCCTGGGTATTGTTATCACGTTTGCTCAAGGTAATCTAACTTACCAATTGACAGTTGCTATTATAACAGTAGGTTTGGGTGCTGGCGCTGTATCAGCTATTTCTATGTTACGTTTTTCTTTTATTGCCTTTGTTTTTCCTATTATGTTTACTCTGGTGGTTTTATTTCTTATGGAAAAAACTACCACAACTAATATTCTTTCTATTATTATTTTCTTAACTATGCTCTTTATTATGCGTGGTGCAAATAATATTTATGTCAGTAACAAGAATAACTTCCGCTTATTAATGGAAGCGGAAGATCGGGAAAAGCAATTAATTATAGCGAAAGAATCGGCTGAAATTGCAAACAAAACTCAAGCAGAATTTTTGGACAATATGTCGCATGAGTTGAGAACGCCTTTACATGGCATACTTGCTTTTACTGAGTTGGGAATTAACAGTGCGAATGATTGTCCAGATGAAAAGTTCTTGAGATATTTTTCAAAAATATCTGAAAGCGGAAAACGACTAAAAATATTACTGGATGATCTGCTAGATTTACGAAAGATTGAAGATGGTAAGATGGAATTAAATTTTGAAAGTAATGATATGGAAAAAATTATTAATAGTTGTATTGAAGAGCAAGAAGCTTTTATTATTTCCCATCAGTTAAAGGTCGATTTTAATTCTGATAACGTATTACCTTTTATTAACTGTGACAAACATCGTGTTGGGCAAGTTATTATGAATCTATTAAGTAATGCGATAAAATTTTCACCAGAAGGTGGTCATATTACTTTCTTTGTTAAAATCGTGAAGAATACAAATAACTCCGGAGAAGCAATTCGTATTAGCATTACCGATCAAGGTCCGGGTATACCACCGGATGAACATGAAAGTGTATTTAATAAATTTGTACAAGTTAAAAAACAAGCATCCAATACAGGCGGTACTGGTTTAGGTCTGGCAATTTGTAAAGAAATCATTAAGGAACATAAAGGAAGTGTTTGGTGTGAGAATAATGATGGTCCCGGAGTAACTTTTTCATTTATCCTGCCCGTCTAAAAACAATCTCCGTACAGGAGATGCACTTTTCTTTTCATACAACAATGACTTTATTCTATGAAAAATAATAAACAAGTTTCAGTCCTTTTTGTTTGTCTTGGCAATATTTGTCGTTCGCCTACAGCTGAAGGTGTCTTTCGGCATTTAGTAAAGCAAGAAGGACATGACAGCTGGATTGCAACTGATTCGGCGGGTACCCATGCTTATCATATAGGTGAACAACCGGATCGTCGTGCCCAACAAACGGCGCGAACTCGAGGTGTTGACTTAAGTGACCTGCGTGGTCGCAAAGCCATTAAAACGGACTTTGAAGAGTTTGATTATGTATTAGCCATGGATGATGAAAATTACCAAATACTTGAAGCTATGTGTCCGACTGGTCTTAGTGATAAATTAAGTTTGTTTTTAGATTTCAGTAAAGAGTATTCGGAAACACAAGTACCGGATCCATATTATGGTGGCGATCAGGGTTTTGAACATGTATTTGATCTAGTTGAATCTGCAAGTCGTGGATTACTGGAAGATATAACAAAGCGTTTTCGTTAAAAATAGAAGTTGGTTGTAAAATAGCCAATTTTGATCCAGCCATGTTGACCCGGCTAGCTACAAGCCGCATAATCACGCCCGTTTCATCCTCTCTTGAGAATGAAATAGTTTTATCTTCAATGGTGGCCTGGGTG
>JAGLTQ010000018.1 GCA_023135195.1 Gammaproteobacteria bacterium
TATCAGGGGGCTAGGGGGAGGGGAGGGAATAAATATCAAAAACCATTATTTAAGCTTCAACCAACTCTTCTTCCTCAGCACCCTTCTCAGGCTTAACTTTTTTCGCTTTAGCCTTTTCTTCTGCTATTTCTTCCTCTGGCATCTCAGTTGGCAACACAATTTCACGAATTCGTGCTTCAATCTCATCTGACATTTTAGGATGCTCTTTAAGGTAATTACGCACATTGTCTTTACCCTGACCGATACGATCACCGTTATAGCTATACCAGGCACCCGCTTTATCAACGATTTCATACTTCACACCTAAATCAATGATTTCACCATGACGAGAGATACCTTCACCATATAACAGGTCAAACTGAACTTGTTTAAACGGTGGAGCAACCTTGTTTTTCACCACTTTAACGCGCGTTTCATTACCCAGAATTTCATCACCTTTTTTGATTGCACCAATCCGACGAATGTCCAAGCGTACCGAAGCATAAAACTTCAACGCATTACCGCCTGTTGTCGTTTCAGGATTACCAAACATCACACCAATTTTCATACGAAGTTGGTTAATAAAAATAACCATGGTATTTGAGCGTTTGATATTTGCAGTGAGTTTACGTAAAGCCTGTGACATTAAACGTGCTTGTAAGCCCATGTGCGAGTCGCCCATGTCGCCTTCAATTTCTGCTTTTGGTGTTAACGCAGCAACCGAGTCAATAACAATGACATCAACCGCAGCGGAACGAACTAACATATCGGTAATTTCTAATGCTTGCTCACCAGTATCAGGTTGAGAAACCAACAGCTCATCCACATTTACTCCCAGCTTTTCAGCATAAGCAGGATCAAGAGCATGCTCAGCATCAATGAAAGCCGCTGTGCCACCGAGTTTTTGCATTTCAGCAACCACGTGCAAAGTCAGCGTTGTTTTACCTGATGATTCTGGACCATAGATTTCAACAACACGCCCACGTGGTAAACCGCCTATTCCTAACGCAATATCTAGTCCCAGAGAACCGGTTGATACTGATTCAATATCACGGAAGGCACTTGCATCACCCATTTTCATGACCGAGCCTTTACCGAATTGTTTTTCAATTTGCCCTAATGCTGCGGCCAATGCTTTTTTCTTATCTTCACTTTTATCCGCCATTTCTCTTCTCCCGTTAGGTAATCTTTTTAGCGTTCTATTTATTTTTAAGCGTTCTTTTAATTCGTAACAGCAATGTTTTTAAACCTAATTGCTGCGATGTGGTGCTACTTTAGGTTATACATTTTTAGATGTCAATACTTTTTACCACCTAAGTATAAAATACCACTTAATATTTTATATGAGATCATCTTTTATAGTATGTATAATAAAAGGGTCTTTAACTAGATGCGTCATTCCCGCGTGCTTTAAGCGGGAATCCAGTAATTTAACTATGGATTCCGGCTCGCGCTTTGCTTGGCGGAATGACCGTTATCGATAAAAATAACCTGGAGAATGTTGTGGCAGTAGATCAATCAATAAATGGCATAAAACGCGCAACACAGCAGCGTCTGCAATATATTGAGCTCATGGCCTATTACACCGGTGTGGTCACGCGCAGTGATATTGCGAAAGCATTTGGGATTTCTGATGCCGCAGCAACAAAAGATCTTAAGTTCTACAACCAAATAGCCCCGGATAACCTCATTTATAAGCACAATGTTTTTGGCTTTGTGCCGAGTACCCAGTTTGAGGAAATATTTACCGATCTCGAACCAGCACAAGTTTTACCCATGATTGCGGCCAACCTGCCCTTTATTGGCCAATCCATTGAGCAAAACCTTTTATATGGTGTAAATACAGAAGAGCTCCCATTACCGCAACGGTTGCCTGACAAAAAAGTCGTGGCACACGTCATTCGTGCGATTAAACAAAAAACAAAACTGAGCCTGGTGTATAGCTCTTTATCTGATCGTAATAGCAGTGAAGCGCGTATTATCGAACCCCATTCATTAGTGAACACTGGCTTACGCTGGCATGTACGTGCTTACAGTGAAGATACCTATGACTTTCGGGACTTCGTATTATCGCGTGTACAACACGCTCAACAGCTAAGCGATAAAGCAGAATCAAACCCGGAATATGATGATGACTGGATGGAGCCGATTAACTTACAACTCACCCCCCATCCTAAACTGAGTGATGACAGACGTCAGATACTCATGACGGACTATGCAGCAAAAGATGATGTGATTGAATTTACTGTACGTCGCGCATTACTGGCTTATGTTTTACAACGACTCTCGGTTGATACCACTGAAGACCATTCGCTGAACCCAAATGCCTACCAGTTGATAATGATGAATCGAGATGAGATAGAACCCTTTGCTGGTTGGGCCTTTTTGTAGAAAATAATTTGCCACGAAGGACACCAAGAACACCAAGAACACAAAGGTTTTCATGATTGAACTATGGGGAACACTGGTATCACGTGGAGTAATCATTTTTAACCCTGTACACCCTGTGTTCCCCGTAGTTATTTTTTGATCTTCTTTGTGTCCTTCGTGGCAAATTATTTTTTATTTTAAAACCCAGTGTTTTAAGACCTTGTACTGTGCTCCTTGCAGAATTGTTTTTGATTCCACTAAACAGAATTTTATTACCTTCAAATTAATGGGGGTAATTTCAGATAATGAAGGTTCGTATTTTGCTTTTCTCACCAGCGTAATATGAGGCTGATATTCCCGTTGCTCCGGTTTAAAACCACAGGGGATTATAATTTGCTGAAGATCTTCAGTTAATTGTTTCAGTGTATCGGGGATTTCTTTAGGGGCTAACCATGCCACCTTAGGATTAGGCCAAAAACCACATTTGGAAAAAGTTAATTCAAAGGGCTGACTTATAATTTTTTCAGCCTGCTCTTCAAGACAAGCCTGGGTATCGGCATCTGATGCACCAAAATAGGCCAATGTAATATGCCAGTTATTTTTATCCAGAATTCTTCCCTGGCAATTGAGAAAGTTTTGTATCGCATATTGCTGGATATTCTGAACAACCTCTTCATCCAGCCACAAGGCAAAAAAGAGACGTTTACTTATTAATGATGTTGTAGCTGAATCTTCTTCTTTATCACTCACTTCCTTTAACCAGTAAGTTTTTTAAGAATTTTAATCAGTTCTGATAAAACATATTCTACTGACTGATATCTTACTGATTCACGATCGCCTTCAAATACTCGCTTCTCTGATGCGAATACTTTCAGCTTATTATTTTCCTTTACCGCCCAGCTAAACCAAACCAGTCCTACCGGTTTATCTTCTGAACCACCGCCCGGCCCGGCAATGCCACTAATCGACAAACTAAAATCAGCCTGGCTGTTTTTTAAAGCGCCCGCGGCCATTGCAGCTACTGTCTCCTGACTAACGGCACCATAGCTTTCTAATGTGGATTCTTTCACGCCTAACATTTCATGTTTGGCCTGATTTGAATAAGTGACAAAACCTCGTTCAAACCACTCTGAACTGCCGGCTAAGTCTGTTAATACTTTAGCAACCCAACCTCCCGTGCACGATTCTGCCACGGTGAGTTTTTTGTTCGCTTTAATTAACGACAATGCTATTTTATTGACGATTATTGTTAGTTTTTTATCCGACATGTATTTTTATATTCAGATTAGTGGAGTTTAAGTTATCACTTACTCAGGGAATTCGATGTGGATGTGCGAATTACACCTTATTTAAGCCATTCAATCCAATCAACATTGGTTGCGCCTCGAAAAACGGGGGCTAAAACAAACTATTATTATAATAGCAATAGATCACAACTTGAGAGTACAAAACAGCCTAGGCATTCAGGCTAAAAACCCACGTTCCATAAACAATAACAGTATTCTTATTATATCAAAAAAGAATACCAGCAAGCCTAATGCCGATCAGTTAAGGAATTAGTTTTATTCCCCTTCCCTAACCCTAGATAATTGCTCGGTCTTCGTTCCCGACACGACTCTACCAATTCCATCCATGGAATCGTCCTGCATTATTCTACCTTCGCCCGTCC
>JAGLTQ010000180.1 GCA_023135195.1 Gammaproteobacteria bacterium
TATTCGACTCATATTTCAATATTGAACAACTACTTTTACTTTAAAAGTAATAAGAGGCTTGTTCTCACAAATTCCGGAGACAAATATGAAAAATATACTAGTATTACTCATTACATTTCTGATGCTAATTCCATCCTATTCTAAGGCTGATGTTCTTGTTGGGACTGTTGATGTACAAACAGTACTCTTTTCAGTTAAGCAGGGAATTTCTCTTCGTTCTTTGCTCAAGAATGAGTTTAAGAAAAGGAGAAGCATCTAAAGGAAGCTGAAAGAGTCATAATACAGGCGCAGAAAAAATTTCAAAAACAGAGCCTGGTTATGAGTGATGCTGCTAAAGAAAAGAAAAAACGCGAACTTCAAATAATGGCCACTAATTTGCGGCAAAAAACGCATAATTTTCAAAAAGAGATAAGTAATATGGAGAAGAAACTCACTAGGCCCATATTAAATAAAATCCAGGATATTGTGTTGAAAGTATCAAAAGATTCTAATGTTGATATCACTTTTGAAGTTAGTAGTAAGATTCTTTATTCAAAAGCGAAAAAAGATTTAACTAGCAAAGTAATTAAGCTTTACGATGAAATGTACCCAGAATAGTCATAAAATGGGCTAGTGAAGGATTGTGGTTCTAAAATAGACATTTTCGATGCTATGAAATATGTTCAAAGCAAAAATATTGCGTAACCTGTAGTTGTCTTAAATATTTCTTCAATACCGGATATCTTTATTTCTCAATATATATATGCTTTTGTTATGCTGTGTGGCACCGAAAATGTCTGTTTTTGAGTTACAATTCACGACGGGTTAATTTAAAGGTCAATTTTAGGGAATTACATGAGTTATCAGGTACTTGCACGTAAATGGCGTCCTCGTGGCTTTGCCGAAATGGTGGGGCAGGAGCATGTTTTACGTGCCTTAAGTAACGCGTTGGACAGTGGCCGTTTGCATCATGCATTTTTGTTTACCGGTACCCGTGGTGTAGGTAAAACGACCATCGCACGTATTCTTGCGAAATCACTCAATTGTGAGCAGGGCATAAGCTCGACACCTTGTGGCGAATGCTCAACTTGCCAGGAGATTGATGAGGGCCGTTTTGTTGATTTGATTGAAGTTGATGCGGCTTCACGAACCAAGGTTGAAGATACCCGGGAACTTTTGGATAACGTTCAATATGCACCAACACGCGGTCGGTATAAAGTTTATCTTATCGATGAAGTTCACATGCTGTCAGGTCACAGTTTTAATGCCTTATTAAAAACACTCGAAGAACCACCGCCACATGTTAAGTTTTTACTGGCGACGACCGATCCACAAAAATTACCTGTCACGATTTTATCACGTTGCTTGCAGTTTAATTTGCGACGTATATCAATTGAACGTATTCAAGCGCACCTGCAATTAATTTTAGAAAAAGAAGAACTGAGTTTTGAAACCTCTGCGTTGTTGCAACTAGCAAGAGCCGCGGATGGCAGTATGCGTGATGCATTAAGTTTGCTTGATCAAGCCATTGCTTTTGGTAATGGCGTCGTTAATGACTCTGATGTTCGTTTAATGCTTGGAACCATCGAGCAACATTACGTTTATGATTTGTTAGATGCGCTTGCATCAGGTGATGGCAACACGCTTATCCAACGCGTACAAGAATTGGCACAACAAGCTCCTGATTTCTCAGCCGTACTTGCTGAAATAATTACGTGTTTGCACTACTTAGCATTATTAAAACAAGTTCCAGATGCTTATGATCACAATATGGGTGACAAGGAACGTTTCCTCAAATTATTAGAAGTGTTAAGTGCTGAAGACATTCAACTGTATTATCAAATTGCTTTGAATGGACGGCGTGATTTACCTTTAGCTCCAGATCAACGTAATGGATTGGAAATGGTGTTGTTGCGCATGTTGGCGTTTAGGCCTGATGATGGAAAAAAAAAGTCAGCACCTAAGCCTGTAGTAGCAAGTTCGAGTCACACTGAAAAAAAACCTGTTCCTGAAGT
>JAGLTQ010000181.1 GCA_023135195.1 Gammaproteobacteria bacterium
GTTGTTGTTGAAGTGGCTAGTGTAAATGAGGTTGCTACAGAAGCAGTTACACCTGCACCAATTATACGATCAACAAATTTAGCTAAAGTTAGTCAAGCTGAACTATCTGCAACTAACTGGCATGAAGTGGTGTCTTCAATAGCTACGACAGGTATATTGAATCAATTAGTTAAGCATAGTGCTTTTGTCAGTATTGATAACTCAAATTTAAACTTAGCTATCGCACCTTCTCACTCGGCTATGCTAACGTCTGGTCGTGAACAACAATTACAAGAAAAGTTGTCTACATATTTTGAGATACCGCTTAAATTAAATATTGAAAAAGCAAAAATCGAAACAGAAACCCCTGCTGCACGTACGGGGCGTCAACAACAAGAGCGTCAAACTGAAGCTGAAAATTCTATTATTAATGACGATAATGTAAAAAACATTATGGATGCGTTTAATACAAGTGTCGATCTTGAATCAGTTCAACCAGTAGATTCAGCTATTGAAGAATCGTAAATATTATTAATAAATAACCAATTGAAAATGAATGAGGTAATAATACTATGAAAGGCGGAATCGGAAATTTGATGAAGCAAGCGCAAAAAATGCAAGAAGATATGCAAAAGGCGCAAGAAGAAATGGCAAATATTGAAGTGACAGGTAAATCGGGTGGTGGGTTAGTATCTATCGTTATGACGTGTCGTCATGATGTTAAACGTGTTTCGATTGATGATAGTTTATTTTCAGATGATAAAGATATGCTGGAAGATTTAATTGCAGCTGCAGTGAATGATGCGGTTCGTCAAGTTGAAAAAACATCGTCTGAAAAAATGTCTGGTATGACCGCAGGTTTAAACTTACCTGGCGGAATGAAACTTCCTTTCTAAATATTTATGTCAGGTAGTCCACTTGTTAATCAATTGATAGAAGCTTTACGCTGTTTGCCTGGCGTGGGGCCTAAATCTGCACAACGTATGGCTTATTATTTACTTGAACGTGATCGCACGGGTGCTGAAAACCTGAGTGCTGCATTAGACAAAGCCGTTAAGGAAGTAGGTCATTGTGAGCAATGCCGTAGTTTAAGTGAACAGGTGCTGTGTGACTTGTGTGGAAGTACTCATCGTGACAGAACGATACTTTGTATTGTTGAGTCTCCTTCAGATGTACAAGTCATTGATCAATCAACAGATTTTAAGGGCTTATTTTTTGTTTTAATGGGCCACCTTTCACCACTCGATGGTATTGGTCCTGAAGAAATTGGTCTTGATTTATTGGCGTCACGTCTTGATCAAGGTGAAGTGAAAGAAGTTATTTTAGCAACAAACTTTACCGTAGAAGGTGAAGCGACGGCTCATTACATTAGTGAAATGGTAAACTCACGTAATATTACTGCGAGTCGAATAGCGCACGGAGTTCCTGTTGGTGGTGAGCTAGAATATGTGAATAGTAGTACCATTTCACGCGCTTTCTCCGGTCGCCAAACATTCTAGGATTTAATACCGCGTTGGCCTAAATGCCAACCTACAATATTGAGAAATAAATCGTAGGTTAGGCTTTAGCCTGAATTAAGCAAGCTATATATTATGAGTTATAAATACTTAGCTGTGAAAAAAGAACTTAGGTGACTATTAGAATAATATGTCAGATTGAAATCCGACATACTAAAAGATCTGCTTAGTATGAAAATTATAAAAGTTGTTCTAATACTTTAGTGGCATGAGTGCAAAGTGTTTTAAAGTAACTGTAACTTCTTTCTTCAATTTGGCATATTGAAGTATGCCTGTCTGCATAAAAAAGACCAAATGGCTTATTATTAATAAAAATAGACATCGCGATAAAAGAATTTGTGCCAATGAGTTTTTGAAAGTCAGACGTTACCAGAGGCCAGAATTTTGCCCTGGTAGATTCATTCATTAAAACAGCCTGAGGTTTCAATATAAGATGTGAGAAAATATCTGAATTATCTAATTTAATCTGAAAGCGATTAAACACAGGATCATTTTCTGCACCTTTTAATATATGACCTTGTAAAACTTTTTCTTCTTCATTGTAAAGACAAAATACCACACGGTTTAATCCAACTCCGTCATGCATCGCTGCAACAACGTGTTGAATAAATTCATCACTACTGACATCTTTAGGGGAAAAATTCGTTATCTGTTGTACTGCTTCACGCAACAGTAATAGTTGTGGAATTAAACAAATTGCAGCGTTTTCTTCTGTTTCATCACCTTGTTTATTAATTTGTTCTGGAGCCACTTCGTGAATAAGCGGCAGTAACCGTGCTACCGGCGGTGTATCGTATTGGGGGATTTCACGAGCGACTTCTGCTGCTATGGTATGACTACGTGCAATGACTTCATCAACAGAAATATCCATCCAGTCTGCTATTTGTTCCTGAAGTTCGAATGTGTGTTTGCTGTACCAACCTTCGTAAGTAATATTTCGTGCCAGCTGAACGCCGAGCATAATACCGTAAGCACGTGGAAATTTTGCATTCTCAGCAGAAAGTCCTTCTTTAACCAGCTCGGGAAACTTAAATTTTTCAGCAATCTTTAACGTCAGTTCATTTAACGTAAAACCTAATACTAAATATTGTGCTTCTTCAGAAGCAAGATGATCATCAATACGTAATTTTTCAATCTTGTCGAGTAACTCGGGAGCATGTATTGCAAGAATCATTTCACCTAGAAAATGAAGTTGCGCTGCAGCGAAAACTTCATCTGGTGTCATATCTCGCCGGATGAATGCCCAGTCGGTTGCAAAACGTGCAGCATGATACGCGCGATTGAATGTGGTTAATAATCTTGTTTTTGCTTTTTCATCCAGCACATCGCCAACAGCAGGCAGGGCATCGGGAAGCTTAGTCAGTTGATCTGTACCCATCAGGCGGAATGCTTGATTAACATGAGTAATTTCAGTGGATAAACGACCTTGTTTGCGATTATTGGAACTGCGTAAAATATGTACAACCAAGCCAGGATCACGTTCAACAACATGAGTAATTTCTTTTAATGGAATTTCTTCTCTAAGACATAAGCTACGTAATTCCTTAATAGTATATTTAAGGACGGGCACAGGTTGCTTTGCCGCAAGCTCTAACCATTTTTTTATATTCTTATTATCCATGCACTACTCAAAAGAAACCTGATGTTATATTTAGGTGTATGTACCCATTGTAATTTTATGTGTATAAAAATAAGTACAGCTATTTTGTAACAGATATTATTAACTCTGTACAAGTTCTAATGAGTATATCGGTCAAGTTAATAAATTTCTAAAGTAATTATTAACATTGGTCGATAAGATATTTAATGGTTACCGTAATAAGGTATTAACCAATAAAGCTTTTTTCACATGTTTAGGATTTATTTAGAAAAATGAAATTTATTATTGGGCTTGTCGTCATTGTTGGCTGTTTGATTTCTGGCTACTTAGCATCGGGTGGTCATCTTGCTGCGTTATGGCAGCCCTTTGAAGTATTAATTATTTTAGGTGGAGCGATAGGTGCTTTTATTATTGCTTACCCCACTAAAGTAATCTTCGGAACACTTAAAGGTGTATTAGCACTTTTTAAAGGTCAAAAATATAAAAAAGAAAGCTATATGGAATTGTTAGGTTTAATGTTTAAACTTTTTTCTAAAGCACGTAAAGAAGGTTTGATGGCATTAGAGGCGGATATCGAAGAACCAAAGGAGAGTGAAATTTTTAAGGAAGTCCCTAAGCTTTTGGCCAATCATCATTTAACCGATTTCATTTGTGATTATTTACGTCTTATGGTTGGCGGTAATATGAATGCATTTGAATTAGAAAGCTTAATGGATCTCGAACTGGAAACTCATCATCATGAGGCGGAAGCGCCAAGTCATGCATTACAAAATATGGCTGATGGCCTACCAGCCTTTGGTATTGTTGCTGCCGTAATGGGTATTGTTATTACCATGGCATATATTAGTGAACCCCCTGAAGTGTTGGGGCATCATGTTGGAGCCGCACTGGTTGGTACTTTTTTGGGTATTTTAATGGGGTATGGTTTTGCTGGCCCTATGGCAAATTCTATGGGTGAACAGGCAAAAGAAGAAAGTTTAATCTTAGGCTGTGCAAAAATCTGTATTATTGCCACTTTAAATGGCTACACTCCTCAAATAGCTGTTGAGTTTGGTCGTAAAGCGCTCACCAGTGATTTAAAACCCACCTTTTTAGAGTTAGAAGAATTCGTGAAAGGTCAAAAGTAATATTTTGTTGAATAAAACTCCCTACAAGAAAAATAACTCAAGTGGCAGATGATAAAAAACAACCGATTGTCATCAAGAAGATCGTTAAAGGTGGCGGTCATCATGGTGGTGCGTGGAAAGTAGCTTATGCGGATTTTGTAACCGCAATGATGGCCTTCTTTCTTTTGCTCTGGTTGCTTGGTATCAGTGACGAAGCCATGCGCGGCGGCATATCTGATATGTTTAAAAATCCTTCGCCATTGATCGGACCTGGTGGCGCAAGCACGAGTATGATTAAGCTTGGTGGTACCAGAGAAATGCCTCATGGTGAAGGTGAGACACCAACTAAGAAATCTGAGAATGATCCTCATGATGAAACTCCTTCTGAAGAGGAAGCTGAAAAAGCAAAAGAAAAAATTGTTTTAGATCAGCTTTTGACAAAACTTAAAGAAACTATTGAAAATAGTGAAATGCTCAAAGACTTTAAAGATCAATTGCTATTAGAACTCATGCCAGAAGGGTTACGTATTCAGATTTTAGATAAAGAAAAACGCCCGATGTTTTCTTCCGGTAGTGAAAAACTTAAACCTTACACTCGAGTCATTTTACATGAGCTCGCAAAAACGATTGCCAAAAATGCGCCAAATAAAATCAGTATTACAGGCCATACAGATACATCTGTGTTTGGTAAAGGTATTATTGAGTATGAGACTGTTGATGGTGAAGTTCTTAGAAAACAATACAGTAACTGGGAATTATCCGGTGACCGTGCCAATGCTGCGCGACGAGAGTTAATTAAGGGTGGTATGCCAATAAAACAAATAGGGCGCGTGGTAGGTCTGGCATCGACGGTTTTATTTGATAAAAAAAATCCACGCAGTCCAATAAATCGACGAATCAGCATCATCGTTATGACTAAAGCGACTGTTAATTCTATTGTTCAGAATGAAGGGAAAATAGAGCCAAAACATGGTATTGCTGTAACACCAGCACCAGCGGTAAAACATTGAGCTTAATATCGACTTTCAGTGAGTGAAGCAATAATACGTTTATAACTATCCCAGCGTTGCTGTGTAATCTCATTATCTTCCAATGCTTTTAGTAATGCACAGCCCGGTTCATGTTTATGGGCGCAATTTCTAAATTTACAATAGCCAATATAGGGTTCAAACTCTTTGAATCCTTCAGTGATATCCTGTTCAGATAATTTGATTAAACCAAATTCTCGTACACCCGGGGAATCTATAATATGACCTTGTTCATCCTTTAAAGGATAAAGATAGGCTGTTGTGGTTGTATGCTTGCCTTTTCCTGTTGCTTCAGAAATCTCACCGATACGCGCATCAGATTTTAGCAGTGTATTTATAAGTGAAGATTTTCCAACGCCGGATTGACCAACAAAAATATTATTATTATCTTTTAGAAGTTCAGTTAATGAGTCGAGCCCATTTTCCTGTGTTGCGCTGGTATAAATTACGGTATAGCCAATATCCTGATACAGTTGCAATCGTTGTTTTAAATCTGAGAATAATTCTTCATCAAACAAATCAATTTTGTTTAACAGTATAACGGGATTTAAATGACTGTTTTCACTAGCAACAAGGTAGCGATCTATGAGGCCTTCATTAAGTTCAGGTTTGTGTGCTACCACGATGAAGACTTGATCAATGTTTGAAGCAATGATGCGTAAGTTGCCATTAATATCAGGACGCTGAAGGATGGAGTGACGTTCTTCTATCTCGGTAATTACGCCAGTCTCGGCATCTTCTTTTTGCCATAAAACAAAATCACCGCAAACAACCTGACCGACAGATTTTCTTTGTTGGCATTGATAAAATTTATTGTTTACATCTTTGATCAGAGTGTAGCGACGGTATGCTGCAATAACGGTGCCTTTGAGTTGTTCAACTTTAGTCATGCAGTAAATTCTTGTTTAGACATAAGTTGAACAATAAGGTGTAGATTCAGTTGTTCTTCAGCAAGAAGCTGTGGTGATGTTTCAGTTAGACAATGTTGTTCGTATAAAGCCATTGAAGGATTATTATTTGAATTTATAGAAAGTATTATTTAAGTATTCAACAACATCGCCCACATGCTCATCTGGCCATGGCACACCAAGACTATCGCGGCAACGCTTCACTTGTTTGATTAATGCCGGGTGAGACTCAATTCGTTTGTTTTCTCGTGTGTAAATACCCGAACCATCACCACCCTGAATGGAAATATGACAGCTTGTGCAATTACTGTTATGTAGTTCTTTTCCGTTTTCAACATTAGCGTTAATAGGTGCTGAGATAAAAACGAAACTGCTAAGGTAAATATAGGTAAATAAACGAGTCATTTTGCTTTCCTTAAATGATTTAACTTATTTTAGCTGATAAATGTGCAACACGCACGGGAGCAGGTGGGTGTGAATCATGAAATGCTGAATATAAATGATCTGGTGTCAGTGTATTGGCATTATCCCGATACAATTTGACCAGAGCTTTAATGAGTATTTCCGGTTTACTTTGTTCTGCGGCGAAGTCATCAGCTTCAAACTCATGTTTCCGGCTAAGGAATGACATAACAGGTTGCAGATAAATACTGAATAAAGGCATGACCATGCTAAATAAGATTAAAGCCATGTAAGTTGAAGCATGGCTAACACCTAATACATGGTAGAAGGCCTCTTGCTTAATTAGCCATGCAAGTATGGCGAGCCCAACTAAGGTGATAGCGGCATTTAATATGAGCCCCTTGCGCACATGATGATGTTTGAAATGTCCCAGTTCATGGGCCAGTACAGCTTCAACTTCATTTGCATCCAGTGTTTCAAGCAAAGTATCAAAGAAAACGATACGTTTATTTTTACCAAGGCCGGTGAAATACGCATTGCCGTGACTTGAACGTTTAGAACCATCCATAACAAAAATACCGTTACTGGCAAAACCACAACGCGTCATTAATGTGGTGATACGTTCAAGCAGTTCTTTATTTTCTAAAGGCATAAACTTATTAAAAAGAGGCGCGATAAAAGTCGGGAATATCCACGAGATTAAAAGTCCAAAACCAAGTAACACTGCCCACACATAGACCCACCAGAATGGAGAGGCATCTTGCATTAACCATAAGATACCCGCCACAAGAGGAACGGCTAATACCAGGGTAAGCGTAGTTTGCATGAGCATATCCTTAATGAACCGCACTGCGGTCATGCGGTTAAAACCAAAACGTTGTTCAATCTTGAATGTGCGGTAAAGCGTGAACGGTAAATCAATAATGGCGGATATAAACATAATGCCAAAAATAACAGCAAGGCCCGTAACAATATCACTATAGGCTTGAGCTCGGAAAAAGGTGTCTATAAGTTCCAGACCACCACCTAATGTCCATGCAAGTAGTAGGGCAGCACCAAAAAGCAATTCAATTTTATTAATTGCTAATTTTGCAGTGCTGTAATCGGCGGCTTTTTGATGCTGTTCAAGAGTAATGTGCTCAGCAAAGGCTTTAGGAACCGTATTACGGTGTAACAAAATTGCTTTTGATTGACGATTTGAAAGCCATAATTGAATAATAAGCGAAAGAAGCAGTGCCAGAATAAATAAAATACTATACGTTTCCATAATTACCATTAATATTAATTAAATAAGATCGGCAGGCAGGTTAGCGTTTGCTAGAATGATTAGCAAGTCTAAAATTTAAGGGTATTGTGAAGCCAGATAACACTTTTTTTGTCTTCTCTCCATTTCGTACAAAAATATATATAAAGGTAATCATATGACACAAAGTACCAACAATTTGATCTGGATTGATTTGGAAATGACAGGTTTGGATACTCAAAATGACGTCATTATTGAAATAGCAACAATTGTCACGGATAGTGAGCTCAATGAGTTGGCAGAAGGCCCAATGTTAGCGATTCATCAGAGTAATGACATTATGGGTGGCATGGATGAGTGGAACACCAATCAGCATGGTAAATCTGGTTTAACTGAGCGAGTAAAAAAGAGCACATTAACCGTTGCTGATGCAGAACGACAAACATTAGATTTTTTACAAAAATACGTTCCTAAGGGTGCTTCTCCCATGTGTGGTAACAGTATTTGTCAGGATCGACGCTTTATGGCGCGTTTAATGCCAGAACTTGAAGATTATTTCCTTTATAGAAACCTGGACGTCAGCTCATTAAAGGAACTTGCTAAACGCTGGGCGCCTGAAGTGGCAAAAGGTGTTGTTAAATCAGGCGCGCATTTGGCTCTCGACGATACTCGTGACTCTATCAATGAATTACGTCATTACCGTGAACATCTTTTCAAGTAACAATCCTCATACCTATACAGATATTGATTATTATCTGTACAAAAAATTTTACAGGGTCATGAAACCGTCGTTTATGACCCTGTAAAATCGTCAAAGCATTGGCGTTCTATTAACATCATTTTATAACTCATTGTTTTAACTGTTGTTTGTACCAATTTGTATTGCTGGTATGCGTTTTGCATCACAGTAAACAAAGTACATAACCCTGCACAACAGGAATGAAATCGTAATGGCAGAAGAAGAACTAGAGCTAGATGTAAATCAAGCAAAAGGCAGTAAAACCACAACTATCCTGATAGTTATTATTGCTGTACTTGTTTTAGTGATGGGTGGAGTGGGAGCCTGGTTATTTTTAGGGAGTGATGAAGAAGATTCTTCTGGATCAGCTAAAAAAGAAGAAAAGGTTCTTGGTCCATTAAAATATTTAACATTAGTACCTGAATTTATCGTTAATTTTGGTCCGGGTTCTAAAGTGCGTTATTTGCAAGTTGATTTGCAAATTGCGACTCGGGATGAAGCCGCCTTGGAAACGATAAGTACATATCGACCAGTAATACGAAATGACATTTTAATTATTTTAAGCAGTGTGAAGTTTGAAGATTTGAAAGAACGTAGTGGTAAAGAAGTGCTGCAAAAGAAACTTTTAAACACGATTAATAAAGTTGTTGTATCTGCAGGTCATGCTGCGCCAGCAGGTGAAAATAAAGCAGCAGCTACACACGCAACAAATGATCATGGAGCGGATATTCAGGTAGTACAGGGTCCAATTGAAAATGTTTATTTTACCAGTTTTATAATGCAGTAGGAAAAGAATATGTCTGCTAGCGAACTATTATCACAAGATGAGATTGATGCGCTTTTACATGGTGTAGATGATGGTGATGTAGAGACGGAAAATGATCTGGAACTTCAGGATGGTGTTGCTCGCGAATTTGATTTCGCATCGCATGATCGTATTGTTCGTGGTCGTTTGCCGACACTGGAAATGATTAATGAACGTTTCGCGCGTAGTTTCCGTATCAGGTTGTTTAACATGTTACGCCGTTCAGCTGAAATTTCAGTGAGTGGTGTACAGATGGTTAAGTTTTCTGAATACATTCATAGCATGTTTGTTCCAACCAGTTTAAATATTATTAAGATTCATCCTTTGCGTGGTTCAGCATTGTGTGTCTTCGACCCAAAGCTTGTATTTATATTAGTTGATAATTATTACGGTGGCGTTGGGCGTCATGCAAAAATTGAAGGACGTGAATTTTCTGCAACTGAACAACGTGTT
>JAGLTQ010000182.1 GCA_023135195.1 Gammaproteobacteria bacterium
TATGCTTGCTCTATCTTCTTTTCGTATTGAATCGTCACCTAACAAAGCTTCAGAAAAACCGATAATTGAAGTCAGTGGCGTTCGTATCTCATGACTCATGATAGCTAAGAATTCTGACTTGGTTCGTGTTGCTTCGAGTGCCTGGTTAGAAACTTCTTCAAGCTGTTTGTTTTTAACCACTAACTCTTCATTTTTTTGGGTGATGATTTTTGCAGTGATTTTGGCTATAAGCCACGCCACTAAAAAAATAATGACTCCAAATAAAATAGACAAATATAATGTCGTCGCATATTTATCCCGGCTTAACTTTACAAAATTTTGTGTGTTTTCATTTTGTAAGTTAATTAAAACCCCGAGTGCATCATATAATCTTTTTTGAGTGGCCTGCGTACTTAAAATCAAACCTCGCATTTCATCACGTGCATAATTTTCTATAAGCGCATCTATAGTTTTGCGTGCAGTTGGTTGAGACCCGGTCGCATCAATTAAAATTTTATTTAATAATTTATTTTCAGAATGATTAATCGGCAACTTTAATAACTTGTCTTTTTCTTCTCTAAAAACACCTGAAGTATCATAAAATGACATCCGGCTTTCTTCACGTTCAAAAATATCATCCATTAGTAACATTTTAGTTAATATTATTTGTCGTTGATGAATAGATTCACGCATTAATACAACATGAACAATTTTTTGGCTATTTGTAGCAATAGTATTTGTCATATCATCAGTAAATGTTCTTAACTGGTAAAGAGCAAAAACACCAAAAATAAGCACTAACACGAGTACGCTGGTAAAACCGGCCTTTACTGCAATATTTGTATTTCCCAGTATTTGCTTTGGCATCTATCTCTTTTCCATCTAATTCTTATTATTCTATATATAGTAAATTTTTCGGCAATTATTTTGTAAACTTAAATATAATTAACACACTAACAGTTTATTATTAAAAAAGTAATATTCAATCATCCTCTATCATCATGATATTTAAACCTTTTCTTGGCATAATCAATACTTACGACAATGAAGTTAATAGATGGATAAAACTATATTAATGATTGATGATGTTGAGGGGAATATTACCATTCTGGGCATCAGTTAATTATGAGGGTTTTAACGTTCTCAGAACAACAAGGGACCAAAGGGTATACATATGTTAAAACTGCGAAAAAAATTGCTTGTGGCTATATTACAAAGCCATATAGTATGAAACAAATAAATAACAAATTCAGCACTATTGTAATTAATCACTTTAATGACTGAGGCACCTATGTATCATGGCAGCTGCTTGTGCGGCAAAGTAAAATTAACGACATTGTTTGTTGCCATTGTTCCTTATATCGAAAAGCACAAGGCAGCGCATTTGCTACTAATGGAAATGTTGATATCAGTAATCTCAAATTTTTATCAGGTGAAAATAATTTAACCACCTATCAATCTTCTGATACTCAAACTAAATTGTTTTGTACTTCCTGTGGCTCTCCTATTATGAGTAAAAACACTTTAACCCCTGATATCGTTCGTATACGTCTCGGTACAATTGAATCTGATATTAACGAATCTCCTGAAGCACATATTTTTGTATCATCAAAAGCAAATTGGGAAGAGATCCCTGACAATCTTCCACAATATGATGAATATATACAGAAGTAATAAAGGAAGTTAAATGCCAATAATGTTATCCGTTTATATAAACGGCAAAAAAGTTCTTGAGTATGATAAAAATACACTTTAACTATGTCGCGATGAATCTTTTCTATAGTATTCATACAGAAAGTGAAGGCATGATCGGTGCAACCTGTGCCTATCTAGTGAGTCGCTTACCTGAACTAAAACAGATACGCTCGTTTGAAATGGTGAAGAGATAACTATGGATTTAATATTTGATGAGGTAAATTAAGAATAATATCAGTTTAACTTAAACTGCATGGCATAACTAATATGCATAGGATATTTAATCTCAGTAGGTGTTGTTGGCAAAGGCAATGATTTTTTAACCGCAGTTTTTGCAGCACGACTGAGTAATAATGGACCACCACTCGTATCTAAGCCATTAATATAACCATCGTCCTTTAACATAAAAGAAACATGTATATTTCCTTCCACGCCACGGCGTCGTGCAGAACGAGGATAATATTTATTTCCTTCAATAATCGTCAATATTTTAGATAAATATGTACGTTTAATAACATTGCTATCTTTTGCTACCTTACGCTGAATATCTTTTGCAACCGTTGATGCCGCTGCTTGTTCCTGAACTAAAGGCTGAACAACTTTTTTTTGTTTAACTATTTTACGTGCTGGCTTTTCTTTTAGAATTGGCTTTGGTGGTGCAATTTTTTTCACAACCTCTTGCACAGGCTTTTTAGGTGTAGGTAAAAAATTAAGTGATATCTTAGTGTCAAACTTGGGTGCTTGCGATTTACCCCCCATCACAACATCAGAAAATTTTACAAACAACAACGCATGCAACAATACTGAAACCAGTATTGCTATGTAACGGATGGGTTGTTCATTAAATGTCATAATTTTATTACTTTGGTTGCTCTGTAATAATATCAAGCGATTCAGCTCCAGCTTTGCGTACAGCATCCATTACTTTAACCGTAAGACCCAGTTCTGATATTTTATCTCCCTTTAATATCACTTGTTTATTAGTTCGACTTTGTAATATTTCCTTTATTACCTTATCCAGATCACTCGGAGCAATATGCTTTTGATTAATTAATACATGACCACTATTATCAAGAACAATTTTTAATGCTTCATCCTTATCTAAACTCTTGGCACTTTCTGCTTCTGGTAAACTAATGTCCAATGATTGATCTTTTACAAAATGTGCAGTCAACATAAAGAACACCAACAAAAGAAAAACAATATCGATTAGAGGTGTAAGCGTTGGAATTTTACGATTACGTTGCAGCCCTTCAAATTCCACTCGCTGTTTCCTTATGATGGCGTACATCTTCCATCCTGATACAGTCATCTTGATGTGGTAATTTTTCAATCATAATAGAAGCATATTGATGCATTGCATGTGTTCTTCTTGCCGCTAAATTTTCCAGCCAATGCAATATAAATAAAATAGGTATCGCTACTGCAAGACCAACTCCTGTAGTAACCATCGCTTCCCAAATTCCTCCGGCAAGCGCCTGTGCATCAACTTTACCGCCAGCCTGCTCGATTACCATGAAAGCTTTAATCATTCCGGTGATCGTTCCAAATAAACCAAGCAAAGGTGCTGTATCACCTAATAATCCCAAAGTACGGAAACCACGTTCCATTCTTTGTAGTTCTTGCGAACCAATCCTTGTTGCAACTCGAACTAAATCTTTCACATTATCTTTATATGCTTGATATATACCGGAAATCACAGCAACTTCTGGACCATGTAATCCAACAAGCAATGCGGGTAACTCATTCTTGTCTATCGCCTCATGTAACTGAAAACTAAATTGAGAAGATAAACGTCGCATACGCATAAAATGTAAATAGCGTTCAAGTGCAATCGCTAATGCAACTACCGAGTATGTAAAAAGAATCCATACGACCGGGCCCCCCTTATCAAGCACTTCTAATATATTCATTATAAAATTTCCGTAAAAAACTTCCCTGAAAATAATTCTGGCAATAACTTATTTGAGATTTATGCTAGAGATTATTTCACTTGCACTTAAGGATCATTAACGGGACATCTAGAAATACTCCCATGACCATTGTAAATCGAAATTGAAACATCTGTCTCCCTTAAATTGAGCCATCCCTGGCTCAGCATTATTGGTTTTAATTAGAAGGTAACGGACAGTCCTGCGGTATAGCTACGTCCTGGATTAACAACAATAGAGAGATCCTCTGCGTCATAAACCCCATCATAGGTATCGTAGATTCCATCTGCATCGCTATCTACAGTCTTGGCATCACCTGTACCACGCACAGTATTGTAGTGACGTGAATCCAGGACATTATCAATTCGAGCAAAGAATGACCAGGTGTTCTTGCCTATCTTACGATCATAGTTAGCAAGAAGATTAAAGGTACTAAAGCCTTTCATCTTGATGCGATTTATCTCATCTGCATAGTAGTCAGACTTGCTATTTATCTCACCCGTTACTGTCCAGTTGGATGCAGGTTTATAAGTCACTGCTAGATTAACGGTATGGTTGGATGTTCTAGGAACGACATTTCCGGTATTGTCATAGTGCTCAACACAATTTTCCGTAGTTGGATCTACCATCGCACCGCAGCTGGCAACAGTAGTCCCATATGGATTACCTAATCCCAGATTAAAATTGTCATACTGGGTAAATCTGGCATCCAGATAGGTATAGGCCACTAGCCATGAAAGTTTCGATGAAACCACACTTTTCATCGCCAACTCTAGGCCACGATTTTGCACACCACCAATATTGTCATACATATCATTCGCGCCGCCATCATAATCCCCATACTGTCCCGATGTCTTCATGATGTAGTCATCACGGTCGATCTGGAAGATTGCAATATCTACATCGGTCGAGGCACCAAAGAGCTCTATCTTGGTTCGAAACCCGATCTCCTTGTTAATCGCATGTTCTGGCTTCAGGTTAGGATTACTATCTGTACTACCCGTGGGCGATATGTCTCCTGAAAACAGCTGGGTCACAGAGGGGGCTCTGAATCCCGTGGAGATATTTGCATAAAGGTCTCTATTGGATGCTAAAGCGTAATTTCCGCCAAAGCGCCATGAGTTCACATCAAAGGATTTATCCAGGTTCAGTGCGCTCAGGTTAGAAGTATAGTCATACGCGATATGATCAAGACGACCATTGACCGTCAATACCAGGGGATCACTCACCTGGAACTTCATCTCGCCGTATAGGGCCTGCACCGACTCATCCGTCGTGTCATCTGAGTATGGAGTACCTGCTGGTATAACAGGTGCTGGACCAAAAGGATCATAATCTATTTTGTAGATCACATTATTTTTATATTGATTCTCTCGCAGGTCTACTGCTGCCATCCAGGCTAGTCCCTTTCCCGATGAGCGGTACTCCGCCTTAAGGCCGTTCTGCACCTGCTTATAGTCATTATCGTAGGTGTAGATTGTTGGATCTGTTCTATCAGGTTTTGAATGGAATTTGGTGTCATCTCCAAAGCTATAGAGGTTAACCATCAGGTTATCATTTTCACTATAGTCCTTGGAGTAGGTCAGAAAGTACTTGGCCAGATCCACCTCATAGTGGTTGGTATAGTCATTATAGCTATTTATATCGGTACTTCGTGGATCATTCTCAGCAGCCGTTACTCCCTTCACAGAGCCGTGGCTGTTTTTAAAGCGGTCAGCCCGTTCCAGGCCAAAGGTGAGGTCACTGCTATCATCAATGTAATATTGCAGCTTGCCATTGAGATAGTCTGCTCTTGAGGCAGCATCATCATAGTAGCTGTCGGTCTCTCGCCTTGAAACCTGCACATGGCCGTTTGCATTCTCACTAGCAAAACCTGCTCGCACCAATCCCTTCTGATAATTAAAGCTTCCCACTTCGACACCAGTGGTATAGCCCTGATGTTTGGCACCACGCTTGGTGGTAATAATTATCGCACCCGAGAGCGCATCATCACCAAAGAGGTAGGATGCACCGCCTTTGATCACCTTAATAGACTCAATATTATCCATATCGAGGTTTACACGTCCGGTACGCTCAAATACTGGTACACCATCGATCACCACGGCAACACCGGGTTTCTCACCCATGTAGACCTGATTCTCGATTCCGCGAATATGGATCTTCAGTGAATCACCACTCTGCAACTCAGTAGTGATTCCAGGAATACCCTGTAGCATCTCCTGAACATTCTTTGTGTGTGCAGCATCAATCTTCTCTCCACTAATAACAGCAATATTAGATGCCTCGTTACGCTTGTTCTCAAAGCGATCATCAATGGTAGTGGACTCGACTCTAATCACATCAAGCTCTTCGGCAATTAGATTAGTAAAACTTACGGACGAAAGCGCGCCAGCAATGGCAATGCTTAATATGGATTTACTTAGGATGGAACTATTCTTCTTCATTTTGGTTCAACTCCTATTGAAATTAGTTTTATTTAATCTTTACAACTTTTTAATTAATTAATTGTCTATTGCTGACTTTCCTGGTCGACTGAATAACGCTGATCACCATCAATGCAACTACCAAGTATGTAAATAAAATCCAAACTACCGGACCACCTTTGGCAAATATTTTAAAATATTCATGGGCGTATCCATCCTAATGCGGTCACTATACCCATAACAATTAATAGTGCACTTGCCGCAACTTCAAGTTTTGGTTTCCAGTCTTCCATATGTAAACGTAATTGACGGCCAAAGTGAGCAACTCCAATACCAAATACAAAAGATGGAATAACAACAGCACCTACACCAAAGCCAAGTCCTAACCCCAAACCGGCAATGGCACTTCCCGTTGCAGATGCTGCAATCAAGATCGTTGCTAATGGTGCACAAGGGTTTAATGCCATCCCTGCGCCCATCACGAATAAACCACCTGGTAAACTTTTGCTAGGTACACATGAGGGTGTGTTTATTTTATTTGCATCCACTGTTTTAATAGAATCTGTTGCTTGAATATTTACAGAAATTTTTACATCTGATACTGGTTTTTGTTTCCTTTTCCACAATAAGGAAAGACCAACAAGTATCGTTGCCCCCCCCAATATCCAACCCACAACGGGAGACTTAAACCATTCATTTAAAGAGCTTCCCAAAAATCCTGCTGCAAGTCCTAAACTACTATACCCAGTTAAACGACCTGCAGAGAAAGGAATCACCGTTTTCCAGGCATGGTTGGCGGTACCTTCACTGGCAACAAAAGTTGGCCCAAGGTAAGGCAAGCAAGTTAAGTTACAAGGTCCGGCACCAAAGGCCAGACCTAAAAATAAAGCAGTTGGAATTGTTAGACTAATCGTTTCTACTACAGCCATTAACTCTTATCTCCACTTGTTGCAGCTACTGCTTTACGAGACTTCCACCATGAAATTAAATTTGCTTTTTCCCATTTTGTTTGTGCTTTTTTCCGCTCTTTAAAATAAGCAGGATCTGCTTTAAAGATTGGGAACACTGTGTACTTCATCATCAAGACATCTTTGTCCGGGCAAAACTCAACACAACGACCACACAAGGTACAGTCAGGGAACAAGACATCTTTATTTACCATGTCAGTATGAATTTCTTTAATATCCATTGGACATGCTTTTGCACACAAACCACATTTTTCACAACGTGGCTTAGCATTTTTAACCAAACGAACTAAACCAACTTTACGAAAAACGGCATGCAATGCCAGCATAGGACAGATACGACAAAATGGTTGACGCATGGTTAAACCTAAAGCAAGCATCAAACCAAATAAGAAATCTGCGATGATTGAAAGAACCATATAACCGGTGCTTGAAGTATCAACGTATAGTTGTGATACATCACCGGTCATTAATGTTGTCATGATCCGACTGGGACAAATGCTACAAAATGGACTGCCTAAAGATTTATCCATAAAACCCAAGCCAGTTAGTAATGGAAAACCAAAAACTAAAAGCCCTAACATTGCCCATTTAACGGGTCGTACTTTTTTAACCTTCTCTTCAGATACCGATTCTATTTGTTGTAGGCCAAGTTTTTTTCCAATAATCGTCAACATTTCCTGGAAGAAACCAAGTGGGCAAATCCAGCCACAAAATGCTTTATTTAAAACAACAAACATCAAAATAAACGTCATAAAAGTTACAAAGAAAGGCACTAATGCTTTCATCACATCAGTACCCGCTTCTATTGCTCTACCAATACGGTGATCCATTTGGTGTTGAAATGGAATCAATGTGCAGTAATCACCCGTTTTTGTATCATATGCACAAGATAGTGCGGGAAGAGCCTGGCTAATTTTATCTGCAGCATAGGTACCAATGATCACTGAACCATATACAAGAAATAGAAAACTAACTACTTGTACTATTTTTCGGATGACAGAAAGATTTTTCCAAAATGGCATTAGCTCTTTCTCCCTTTTGTTTTGTTTGAATTTTTACGTGAACGACGCGTAATCACCACGCCACTAATAAAGCCAAAGGCAAGAACCATGGTACCTAATTCTGTAGATTTCCAGTGACGTGGGTCAACGTGATACTTATCACTAAAAGTTGTTTTGTATTGATGACCTTTAGATGAGTATTCACTAAATACAACAAATTCAGCCGGCTTATTATTGCGGCGTCCCGGTTTAGTTTCTGAGAAATCATCAGGTAAGGTAAAACGAACCGCACCGTTACGATCAGAAATTTCATTTAAGGTCGTTCCATTTGCAGTCGTTAACGAAACCGAAATTTTTGGTATGGGTTGTCCTTCATGGCGAATAACAAAAACCGCATCACGAGCTGCATGATAACGTCGATGTTCACGCGGTAGCGGCGAAGGCATAATTTCGTAACTTGCCTTTACTCCGCCTACAAGAGTTTTTGGACTAAAGCCAGAAGGTTTACCTCGCATATAAGGATAACGAATCGCAACTTCTGTCAATTTTTCTGTTCTTCTTTTTGCAACTAAAGCATGATAGTTATCCATACCTGTAGATTTAACTTTAACCTGATCATTATCTAGCGGTAATAATGTAGATTTTAAATTGGGCTTCCAAAAAAATACTTTCGCACCATTATGTTCTGTAAGTTGAAATGATTTTCCTGCTCTGCGATCATGATTCATCCCTTTATGATGTTTCATAGGTGCAGGTTGCCATTTCATAACAGCTATAGTCTGTACTGGATAACTAATACATAACATCAGTCCAGCCAATACAGCTGAATTTTTATTTATAATTTTTATTTTCATTATGTAGTCTCGAATATGATAAATCGCTCATCCTTGAGCGAAGGGCTCGTTTAAAACTTATAACGATAACATTGGTTTGGTATCTATTTGATCTGTTTCTGGTTCTGCTGCTACTGCAGGAAAGGAAACTGCTATCGCCATTAAAACAGCGGCGTGATGTTTTAGGTACTTCATTGTTAAACCCCAATAATTTTATGTATTTATATTTTCTCCTAATTTGATAGCAAGTAACTTGCCAAATAAAATAATCTAATGAAATCAACCCTTTGAGATAGATTAATATTGAACCCTCTTAATTAACCGTCTGATATCAAACAGTTATGTTTGTTTTCAAACAACTAATCACGAATACAGTTTTATAATAATATTTCTCGATAGAAGTAAAAATATAAAAAAAGCCGCTGTAAATACAGCAGCTTAATTTCATATAGAACCCTGAAAAATTAAAATTTCACAGAAACTCGAGCCCAGACTGAACGACCTGGTTCATTGACCTGAATCGGTGATGGATCAAAAGCATTCGGTTTATTTAAATGTAAAGATACACTACCTTCTATGGTGGCGTTTGAGCAATTACACGATTCTCTGTTGTATTATTTCAGACACCACTGTCTGCAATGCTACACATATGTTTAACTTCAAAACCCTCTTGTTTTTATAACTCGTTGAATATAAAGAGAAAACATATGTTGGCCCACTACGTGCTATCTAAAGGAGAAAAATATTAATTTTATAATAAGGGATAATATCAATGCGCTCATATTTTAACCATCGGCGGGCTGTACTCACCACGCTGATTGCAACTGCAATTCACGCTAGTGCGATAGCTGAAGAAGCACCTCTTCCAACCATCAGTGTTACTGCACCTGCAGTGCTAGAAACAAAAATGCTGAATTCTTCAAATATCAAAGAAGAAGAACTACAGTCACTTGTCCCTACGACCAGTGACACGGCAAGTTTGTTAAAAAATATTCCAAGGCTTATCCTTCAGGGTAGCGGTGGTGGATCAAGCTTACCCGTTATTCATGGCCTTGCCGATGATCGTATACGCATTAAAGTCGATGGTAT
>JAGLTQ010000183.1 GCA_023135195.1 Gammaproteobacteria bacterium
AGCGCTCCTCGTGGCTATTGAGCCCCCCGAACAATTCGGTGAGGCAAGGAGTAGCTGCCCCAATATTTACAAGGGACAGCAAGGGCGCGATTTTACTGAAAACTGAGGCTAAGTACAAGAAAAATCAAAGGATTTTCAACGCAAAGGCGCAGAGAACCGCAAAGGTTCGCAAAGAAGATCAAAACAAGTAAAAAACTTGTCATGTAAAGAAACAAAGTGATTACGAAAATTTCATAGAAAATTACATTCTTAAAGAGATTCTCTGTGCACCTGCCTCTCCTTCACTCCCGATAACAGATGGCTTTTAATGTTATTTGCCTCTGCGAACCTTTGCGGTTCTCTGCGCCTTTGCGTTAAAGCTTTTAATCTCTACGCTGTCGCACTGCTTCATATAGACAAACCCCAGCAGTCACCGAGACATTTAGACTCTGAACTGTGCCTAACATGGGCAATTTGATCAAAGAATCGCAGTTTTCAGCGGTTAAACGACGTAATCCCTTACCTTCTGCGCCTAATACCAGTGCCAGAGGGCCGGTTAAATCGGCCTGATAGATGTCTTGCTCAGTATCTAACGATGTACCAATCATCCAGACACCTGATTGTTGTAAATCTCTCATGGTACGAGCCAGATTCGTTACTTGTATGAAAGGAACAGTTTCCGCAGCGCCACAGGCGACCTTACGGACAACCGAAGTTAGTCCCGTTGCCTTATCTTTTGGTGCGATGACCGCGTGAACACCAGCAGCGTCCGCCGTTCGCAAGCATGCCCCGAGATTATGAGGATCTTGAACACCGTCTAAAATCAATAAAAAGGCCGGAACGGTTAAATCTTCAATGAGTTTTTTTAAGGTTTTTTCATTTCCAGCAGGAGTATCTTTGCTTAAAGCGACAACACCCTGGTGATTGGCATTTTCACCTACGAGTTTATCCAGCACTTCTCGTTTAACACGCTCAGGTTTTACATTAGCATCATGACTGAGTTGCAAGATTTTCTTTGCTTTGTCATCACGGCGTGAGTTTTCCAGCCAGACTCTTGAAACCATTTCAGGTTCACGCTCAAGTACCGCTTTAACCGCATGTAAACCGTAGATGTAGTGTGTATTCGTATCAGCCATGATATTTTTTTATGATCAAAAGCTCAACTTTTACTGCCATTCCGGCAGATTCTATGTGGAAACCTGATTACTTAAATACTCAGATTCCGGCTAATAAAACTACCTGGATGACGAAAAGACAGACTTAAAAAATGATGTAATAGTATTAATTATTTTTTCTTTTTTTTTTCTTTATCTTTCTTTTTTTTGTCTGCGAGTCGTTTTTTCGCTTTTTTATTCAGTTTCTTTTTACTGTGCCTTAACTTTTTACCATCAGCATCTCTTTTGCCACTGGCAACTTTCTTTTTAGCTGATTTTTTCTTACTGGTTTTCTTTTTACTTTTTTTATTTTCAGATGTTTCTTCCTGACTACTATCTGATTGAGCTTCCTTTTTCTTTCGTGAAGCCGTTTTTCCTGGTGTTCTTTGCGCAGTAACTAAATCAAAATCAATTTTCTTATCTTCAAGATTTACTTTAGCAACACTGACAACAATGTGATCGCCTAAACGAAAAACCTGTCCAGTGCGCTCGCCCACTAAACGATGATGTGCAGCATCAAAGTGGTAATAATCATGATCCAGTGAAGTAACATGAATTAAACCTTCAACATAAATTTTATCCAACTCAACAAAAAGACCAAAGCCTGTTGCACTGGTAATTGTGCCTTCAAATACCTCACCGACTTTATCCATCATGAATTCACATTTAAGCCAATCAACCGCATCACGCGTTGCTTCATCGGCACGGCGTTCAGTTTGAGAACAGTGTTCTCCCAAACTACGCATAGTATTTTCAGTGTAGTAATAACTTTCCATATCGCCACCGCGTACAATATGACGAATACCACGATGAACTAACAAATCAGGATAACGTCTTATTGGCGAAGTAAAGTGAGCATAAGCATCATGTGCCAAACCAAAATGACCGTTATTATCCGGGGTATAAACCGCCTGTTGTAAACTGCGTAATAAAACGGTTTGAATCAAATGCATATCAGGACGTTCTTGAATAGAAGCAAGTAGCTCCGCATAGTCACCAGGGCCCGGCTTTTCACCACCACCCAGGGTCAAACCGACTTCTGCCAAAAACTCTTTTAAACCTTCTATTTTAGTTTCTTTTGGACTTCCATGAACGCGATATAAAGCTGGCATATTATTTTTAAGTAAGAATTTAGCTGCACTAACATTCGCTAAAATCATAAACTCTTCAATCAGTTTATGTGCATCATTTCTTACCAGGGGAATAATTTTATCAATTTTACGATCTTTACCAAATACGATTCGTGTTTCGGTGGTATCAAAATCAATTGCGCCCCTTTTCTGGCGACGTTTTAACAACACAGAAAACAAACTATGCATTTCTAATAACTGAGGAACAAATTCTTTATATTCTTTACGTAAGTCACTCTCTTGATTTTCAATAATCTCAGCAACTTTGGTGTAAGTAAAACGACAATGAGAGCGCATTACACCTTCAAAAAAACTATAAGACTCTACTTTTCCTTTTTTATCCAATTGCATATCACAAACCATGCATAAACGATCTACATCAGGATTAAGTGAACATAAACCATTGGATAAAACTTCGGGTAACATTGGAATAACACGTTCAGGAAAATAAACAGAAGTCCCACGTTCATGGGCTTCTTTATCCAGAGCGGTATTCAGATCAACATAATGTGAAACATCGGCAATAGCGACAAGTAAACGCCACCCCTTAGGATTTGATTCAACAAAAACCGCATCATCAAAATCACGCGCATCTTCTCCATCAATGGTAACTAATGGTAAATCACGAATATCTATGCGACCTTTTTCACTTTTAGCTTTTTCAGGAACTTCTGGTGTTAAATCTTTAATTTCAGCTTCAACAGCATCTGACCAGTCTGTTGCAATGCCATGTGAACGCATCGCAATATCAATCTCCATACCGGCAGCCATATGATCACCGAGTACTTCAACCACCTTACCGACTGCCTGACGATGGCGCGTCGGTTGTTCAATAATTTCAACTGAAACAACCTGGCCATGATGTGCATCGCCTACATTTTCTTGTGGAACTAATACATCATTACTAATACGTTTATTGTCAGCAACAACATAACCGACGCCACTTTCAATAAACAAACGTCCAACAATAAAAGGGTTAGCGCGCTCAAGCACTTCTACCAGGGCACCTTCACGGCGACCTTTTCTGTCAACACCCGCAATACGAACAATGGCTTTATCGCCATGGAACAAACGACGCATTTGAAAAGCTGTTAAAAATAAATCATCACTACCATCTTCAGGACAAAGGAAACCAAAACCATCGGCATGGCCAATAACTCGCCCCGTCAATAAATCCATTTTACTGATTAAGGCATATTCCTTTTTACGAGTGAACATCAGCTGGCCATCACGTTCCATTGCTCGCAAACGACGGCGTAGTGCTTCTATACCATTTTCATCTTCTGACAGACCTAATAAATCAGTAATAGCCTTGCGATCAAGTGGTTGCCCTGCCGCTTCTAATTGCTCAAGAATATACTCACGACTCGGGATCGGATTGTCATATTTACTTGATTCACGTTTAGCGTGAGGGTCAATTATATTCTTGTTATCGGTTTTATCAGTCATGTGATTAGGTATCTTGCCTGCCAAAGGTGGCGAAAGTTGGAAAACGTTGATTTTACTACAAAAAATGATTGGATGCTTAAATATAAACCATCTTCATTGACAGCATCATAGAGTCTCGGTAAAGTCGCGCCTCAGAAACGAATCACACCTTTGCCGAGGTGGCGGAATTGGTAGACGCGCTAGCTTCAGGTGCTAGTGGGCTTCGGCCCGTGGAGGTTCAAGTCCTCTTCTCGGCACCAATATTGAATAATTACACATACCGCTCATTATTCTGCCCTTTATCTGCTTGTTCAAGTGGAATGTTAGAACGGGTAAATATAGATGACAAATTAACTAAAGCTCCAAACAGAATTACTGCCAGTATAAGTGTTCCCCATACAATAGTCGCAAAGAACTTAATAAAAGCAGAAGTGATTCATTATTTATAAAACATTCATGCAATATTAAAATTCATATTTAATTTTACAATTATTACCATATTCACAGTTTATACAAAACATTTAACACTTTACCGTCTTCACTAAATGATACCTTTTCGCTAAAGTTGTTAATAATAGCTAAACCACGACCATGGAGTTGTGTATCGTCACTTTCATAAACTTTATTTTTAAATCCAGCCCCACTGTCACGAACTTGTATTTCTAAATAATGATTGTGCTTTTCAACATAAAAACTAAAGTTAAAATTAATTGATGCCTTTTCTAATTTTAAAAGTGCAGCATGACGTTTTTTATAATACTCATTAAAACGTTCCTCATCTGTTTTACTTACACTTTTAATATTTAAAATACTATGTTCCAGGGAATTAGCATAAATCTCCGATAGTAAGACATGCAAAACACCTTTATGTCTCGATATATAAGGCATTGAACTTAATATTGTAGATAATTTATTGACCGGATCCGGCTTTCGCATATCAGATTCAGAAAGAGAGACTGAAATATTCCAGGGCAACGCATTGTCATTGGGAATGTTTTCTTCAGGATCTTCTAAAACTGGAATTTCCTTGCAATTCAACTCAACTAAAGTGATGTCATCATTTTGATTATTATCGCCGGTAAACTCATTTAACGTTTTCAATACATTATCAAAGCGATCATTTTTTTCTTTTATTAATGTATTTTTTAACCTCTCATTTCCAAACAGTTCACCCTTGGTGTTTTTTGCTTCAACAACACCATCACTATAAAGATAAACTTTATCGCCATGCTCAACATCAAATACCTGTATTGAAGAATCAAATTCATTATCGCCAAGAATCCCCAAAGGCATATGTTGCGAATGAATTTCTTTTTTAAATTTTCCATTGTTACCCAGCAAATAACTTTCTGGCATACCACCCATCCAAACAGACATAATATTGCCTCGCGCATTTATTTCGATAATCGAAGCAACAAAAAACATACCTGAAGGCATTAATTTATACAGCTGTAAATTTATTTCACGTGCAATATCACCTACAGCATAACGTTCTGAGACCATTTTAAAAAAGATCATTGCTACAGGCAGAGTACCCATTGCTGCAGTCAAACCATGCCCGGTAAAGTCCCCCATCACAAGATAAAGTCCACCATCAGGTGCTCGTTCTGCAAGTAGCAAATCACCGTTAAATGTCGACATAGATGACATATGGTATCTAATAATTTTTTCATCAAGAAAACTTTGTTTGATCGCACTTTCAAAAAAATGTTCAATTAATTCCTGTTCAGTCATCAATCGCTGATTAAATCTACTCAATAATTCATTTTTAAGATTTAATTGTTGAGTGAGTTCACGGATACGAAGATGAGCGTTAATTTTTGATTCCAGAACATCTACATTAAATGGCTTAGTTATAAAATCATCACCACCAGAGGCAAGCGCAGTAACTAACGAGTCTTCTGAACTTAATGCTGTTATGAAAATAATAGGAGTGTAATCTTCACCCATTTTTTCTTTAATTACAGTAGTTGCCTGACAACCATCCATATCAGGCATCATAATATCCATTAAAATTAAATCTGGCTTTTCCTTTTCAAATTGTTCTATTGCCTCCCTTCCATCAGCGGCTTCAACCACCGTATAATCACCAATCGCTCTTAACGTTTGATTTAAAATAACACGATTAGTTGAAATGTCGTCAACAACAAGAATTTTCTTCATGATTATTCTACGCTGAATTTTTTACCAAAATTAGTAATAGTAAAAATATTACTAATAATCTTGTTACAATTAATGATTTTTATCTCGCCATCTGCTTTATTTAAATACACTTGCATATTTAATAACATACCTAAAGCGGAACTATCAATAGTTGACGTTTTACGCATATCTATAATAATTTTATTCGCAGACTCTGCTTCTTTACTACTATATGCATTACGAAATTCATGTAGCAATGTAAAACTAAATTCACCATCTACACTTATTGTATATATCCTATCGTTCTCAGAAAACATGGTTTCTACATTCATGGCGTTACCTCATTCAGTATTATTTTATATGTTTTTAACGTAGCACTTTTATTTTTGGTTATATAAACATTTATATCCATATCCCTTTGATCAAACTGTTGTTTATATAGCATTATTTCTTGTTATTATCTTCACAATAAGAATCATCAATATCTGCACTTTATACCGAATCTTTAGCAAATGAATCTCTATTAATTAATTAATAAGTAGAGAGAGGAGCTGATGTTTATTAACATCTGAAGACCTTGTATAAAGAACAACTTTAGATGTAATACAAAGGATATTGGCTTGATTTATGACTTGTTTTTCAACTTATCATTTACTACTACAAGAAAAGCACTAATATCGATAGGTTTGGTAATGTAATCATCAAAACCAGCTTTAATGCCTTTTTCAATATCTTTTACCATTGCATTTGCGCTAATAGCAATAACAGGAATATCACGAGTCTCATCAAGTAGTTTTAAAATTTTAAGCACTTCAAACCCATCCATACCGTGCAAGTTAATATCCAGTAAAATCAAATCAGGATGATGTTCTGCTGCTAGCTCAAGCCCTAATTTGGGCTCATGAGCGCTCCACATATGAATATTCGGTAAATGACCCAACAATTGTGTTACTAGCCTAAGGTTTGCGGGATTATCTTCAATGTAAAGTACCGTACGCGTTTCTTTAAAATGAATTTTAACTTCCGGAAAAGAGATATCATCATCGCTATCAAAGCTGTTTGCACTACCTGGTAACTCAAACCAGAAAGTACTTCCTACCCCTTTTTCACTTTTTACACCAATGCTACCACCCATGAGTTCAACAATATTTTTTGTAATAACCAAACCAATACCCGTTCCTTCAATATCCGTATTCTCTGCACCTAAACGGTTAAAGGCGGTAAATAATTGTTCTGATTGTTCTTTAGTTAAACCTTTCCCTGTGTCCGTAATACTTACACGTAAATTTTGATTATCTGCTTTATCACACTTAATCGTAATTGTTCCATTCTCAACATTATATTTTACAGCATTGCTCAATAAGTTGATGATCACTTGTTTCATTCGGGTATGATCAGCACGTACAATATTATTATCTTCAAACAAGTCATTTACACCAACTTCAGTATTTCCACGGAGTAACTTGATTGTAATCCCACGTTTTTCTGCCAGAGGTAAAATTAATTGCAGTGATTCTATAATTATACTTCCTGCCTGAACATCTTCTATTGATAAGTCAATGCGCCCTGCTTCTACCTTCGCAAGATCCAGAACTTCATTAATAAGTTCTAATAAATGAT
>JAGLTQ010000184.1 GCA_023135195.1 Gammaproteobacteria bacterium
CCTAAAAGTTGGCCAAAGCCCATTATCGCATTCATGGGTGTTCTTAACTCATGACTCATACTTGAAAGAAATTGCGATTTTGCACGATTAGCTGTTTCAGCTTCTTCGCGAGCTTGAATTAAACTTTGTTCAGTATCTTTTCGCACAGTAATATTAGTGTGGATACCAATCATCCGTAGCGGCTGGCCCCTTTTATTGTGTTCTACCACGGTACCTCGAGACAATACCCACTTGTAACTACCATCTTTGCAGTGCAGCCGCTGTTCCATAACATATAACGGTTTTGAATCTTTCAAATAGTTTTTTCGAAAAGTGGTCAGATAGTTTTTTAGATTATGAGTAACCTCTGCGAGGTCGTCAGGATGGACTAGATGAACCCAAGTATTAAGATGACGCGGTAGCTCATTTTCTTCATAGCCCAGCATTTCCACGGCAAGCTGACTATGATGCATGGAATCAGTTCGGATATCCCACTCCCAAACACCATCACCGGCACTTTCGATAGCAAAAATAAGCCGCTGCTCGGTTTCCCGTTGCTTGGCTTTAGCTGCCACTCGCTCGGTTATATCCTGTACAGTACCTGACATCCTTAATAATTTGCCATCAGCATCAGCTTCTACTTTTGCAAGCTCATGCACATAACTTATCGTACCGTCTGGTAATACTATGCGATGTTCTACATCATGAAGACCCGTTTGTTCTGCACGTTTTTCACTTTCAAGTACCTTTTCTCTATCATCAGGATGTACTGCTGCATGAAAAGCCTCAATACTTGGTGTAAAACTACCCGGCTCATAACCAAAAATCTGATATATCTCATTAGACCAACGCAGTTCCCCAGTGATTATGTCAGCCTGCCAGTTACCAATCCGTGCCAGAGTTTGTGCCTGACGCAATTGAAATTCACTCTCTATTAAAGCCAGCTCGGTGCGCTTACGATCATCAATGTCTCGCATCACACCTAACATATGTAATGCTTCACCATTCTCATTCCGTACTACGTCACCACTTTCATGCACCCAATGCACGCTGTGATCTGGCCATAGCACACGATGTTCAATATTATATCTGCTCCCATTATTAACACATTCATTTACAGCGCTCATTACCATTTGCTTGTCATCAGGGTGTATGGCAATAAGAAAATTATCATAGGTAGTATTGGTCTCTGACTTTTTATAACCAAATAAAGACCACATTCGATCTGACCAATACAAATCTCCTGTTTTTATATTCCAATCCCAGTTGCCAATATTGGCAAACTCCTGACTTCTTTCCAAACGTTCTTCACTTTGAATAACTGGAGTTATATCTGTTCTTACTGAAACGTATTTATAAGGCTTTCCTTTGTCATCAAGAAATGGAACTATAGTTGACTCAACCCAATACTCATTGCCCTCTTTATTATAATTACATATTGTGCCATGCCAAACTTCACCTTTGGAAATGGTTTTCCACATATCGTCATAAAAGGAAGAAGGATGATGCTTAGATTTTAAAAGTCTATGATCTTGGCCGATTAATTCATCGAGTGAATAGCCGGTGGTTTCACAAAACTTGTCATTCGCACTTATTATTTCACCAGAAACATCTGTTGTACTAACAGTATTATGTAAGTTAGAAGTAATAATTTGATATTCATTTTCACGAATAACTTTTTTTAAATCATGATTTAGTCGGTTACTCCAGCGTGATGCTTTTGCTTTTGAATTCAAAATAGATATTAAATGATTTGCAGCGACAGGTTTAACCATAAACATCTCGCCACCTAAATTCATTGAGTCTAATTGAACGTTAAGATCAGTTTCTATCGACAAAAACATAATAGGTATTAATGCCCACCTGTCATCCTGACGAATAACCTGAGCAACTTCCGGCCCTGAACATTCAGGCATATAAACATCAAGCACAATAACATCAGGTTTAAATTCTTCTATAACCTTTAAACTATCAAGAGGGTTAGAGAGGGTTTTAACTTCCATACCTGCATCAAAAAGAACAGCTTCGTAGTATTTAAGCAAATCTACATCATTATCCACAAATAAAATTCGGAAAGGTTTAGTTTCTACTCGTTCAATTAAGCCATCTAATGTTTTTGAAAGTTTATCTGAATGCAAAGGTTTAGAAAAATATCGTTGTGCTCCAGCTTTAGCTGCTGCCAGACGTGCTTCAATATCATTACGGTCTGAAATAAATATAACAGGGGGAATAACTTCATTTTTATTTTTTAATTTTGCAATCGCATCTGCTCCTGCAGTATCCCCTTCTTTAAACATCACATCCATAATAATTGCACATGGTATTTTTTCTGAAAAGGCATCTGCAAAATCATTCAAATCAGTAAAATGTTTTACTACAAAACTGTCATGCTCAAGCCGTATAATTAATTCTTCTGCTACGAGTTCATCATCTTCCGCGAGGTAAATTAAATTACCTTTTCTTTCCCCCCTTTTGTTATCTTCCAAAGGTTGGAAGTATGGAATATTTGTTGGTTGCCAATTATTGGCCACGACCTTAAGTTTGGAGATGAGTTCGGTAATGATTAATTTAATATCTGAAGATAAAATGCTTTTATTTTCAATTGATTTAATTGCCTGGATAACTTCTCGAGATGCGGTGGTGACAACTGTTGCACCAAAAGTGCCTCCAGAACCCGCTAAGGTATGAACCATACGATGGCAAGCTTCCAATGCTGATTCCTCAGCTTCTCCTATAAGAATTGATTTCCATAAATCTTCAATAGCGGCCACTTTATTAGGGAGCGTGCGTTTAAACTCTGCCTGAAGTAATGCTAGTTTTTTTTCTATATCAGATTGGCCAGGAGATGCCATATTTTTCTCTTTTAATTATTAAATATTGATTCATCGAGCTTAATATTATCGCCACATATATCAAAATAAACAACAATTTCTTTAACATTTAGCACAATGTTTTCGACTTTAGAAAAAAAGATTAGCTTAAATCAAGCTTAGCTTTTAAATAAAACTTTGATGAGATATAAATACTTGCTATCGATTTAGCAGTTAATATCAGGTTGAATTACGATGTTTTGCCTTCATCCAGAAGGTTACGTATTGATACGAGTAGTTTCTTTACAGAAATAGGTTTATGTAGCCGATTTTCATACAGTAATTCACTGATTAAACTTGATTGATTTTCATCACTAAAGCCGCTCAACATCTGAATTTTGACGTTTGGATATAGTTTAGTTACTTCTGCTGAGAGCTGATAGCCATCCATCTCTGGCATAATCACATCAGTTATCATTAAGTCAACATGATGATTCTTTAGGATTTCTAATGCTTCTTTCGCACTTTCTGCAGGTATTATTGAATAACCATACTCAGTAAGAATAAGTTCAGAATATTCCAGCAATACTTCCTCATCATCAACAAGTAAAATAGTTTCATTGCCAGATGGTACTTCATCCACCTCATCAAAATTAATTTTTTCTTTTATTGTATTCTTCTCAGTTTTACTAATTAATCGCGGTATATAAATATCTATACACGTTCCCTTTTCTAACTCAGAAGAAACGTGAATCTTTCCTCCAGACTGTTCAACAAATCCATGTACTTGACTCAATCCCAGACCTGTACCATCGGTGCCTCTGGTAGTAAAAAAGGGATCAAATATTTTACTTTGAATATCCTTATCCATTCCGATACCCGTATCGCATATAGATATCAAGACATAATCACCTGAGATAGCACCAATTTCCTGACTGTCTTCTTTCGCTAAACTTAAACAATTTGTGTGAATAATTAACTCGCCACCACTTGGCATTGCCTGCATTGAATTTATGCAAATATTTAAAATGGCATTTTCTGTACGCGATCGATCCAGCATAACCAACCAAAGATTATCATCTAAATCTAATGTTAGTTTAATGCGGGGGGTTAATGTCTTCTCTAATATATTCTGCATATTAGAGATTAAGTCATTAAGATTAGTATCAATTTCAACCGATGGTGCTATACGAGAATATTCCAGAAGCTGAGAGGTAAGTTTTTTTGCCCTTTCTCCCGCTATTGTAATGTTATCACAAAATTGATTTTTCTCAGTCGAGTCTTTATCTAAACTTAATTTTAATAATTCAGAAAACCCAAGAATAACAGCAAGCATATTATTAAAATCGTGAGCTATTCCACCAGTAAGCTTTCCTATGGCATCCATTTTCTGCGTTTGTCGTAATCTTTCTTCAGTTTTCTGTTGCTCAGTTATGTCTTCAACTATAGACGCAATACCAATTACTATACCATCATCATCAATCAATGGTGTGTTATACCATTCACATAAAATAGTTCGACCATCTTTAGTAATGTTTTTATAAATATTATGAGTGCCTTCATTCTGTTCCAGAAGCTCATCCCAGATCTCATTTACCATCTCCTGAGCACCTTCAGGAAAAACTTTATCCGTTATATGTAACCCCATAACTTCATCTTTGCTGTAACCAAAAATATGTTCCGCAGCAGAATTCCAATAAAGAAGTTCAAAACTTACATTCCATTCAATAACAGCTAAAGGTGAATGCTCTCGATGTAGCATTAAACGTTGATGAGATACACGTAATTTTTCATGTGTAGCTTTTAAAGTTTGACTCATATCAGAAAAAGAACTGGCTAGCTTTCCAATTTCATCTTTTTGATGAACATCAATATTAACATCCAGATCGCCATTCTTGATTTTTGTTATTGCCTGACTTAACGCTTCAAGAGGTTGCATTATTAAATATCTCAGCGAGATCAGGAATAAAACAATAGCAACTATGATAGCGAGAACGGTAATCAACAATATCGTTCTACCTAATTCATAACTGTCATTAATCCGATCATTTTCAGGAAGAATACCAATAAGCTTCATATCAGATGTCAGATTTCTTGAAAATATAAATACGGTATCTTTTTCTAATTTTGTGCTTGAGTACTTTTTATCTTTATCAAGTGTTATGTTTTTTGATAAAAAACCAGAGAGAATTTCAACCTTTTCTTTTTTTATTTTTTCGGGTACTAATATAGGCCTTCCTTTAGTATTAACAACAGCTAAAAAACCAGATTCACCAATACTGTTTTTATTTAGTTCTGCCTTTAGATTCTCCAGACTTAATAATACCGCAATATAACCGCGTAATTTAGGCGATGCACCGTAGGGATCAACAGCAGCATTGCGAATTAAAATTTTCCGAATGACTAACAATACATACTCATCATTATTTTCATCAAACACTACAATACTTTGATTTTTTTCTTTATTGTTTTTAATCTCTTTAAAATACCACTCATTTGCAATGCTCTCATTTACATTTGTAACACCATCTTTATTCCAGTATGCATCTTCAAATCCTTCTGGCGTAATAAATTTCACCTCGAGATAGTTCGGCATATTTTTTTGCAGATTTTGAAAAAGGTCTAATACTGATGGTAATAGAACATCGTACCGAATTGAATCATCATCTATTAATGAATATTTTTTTAACAGAGGATGTTCTGCAAGAATATTAAGGTTAGCCTTTGCAACGCGGACATCACTTTTTGTATGTCGAGAAATCTGATCCAGTAATGAAACAACGTGTGTAGTTAATCGGGCTTCTTCAGTTTTGTGTAATTTATTTAAAGATACAAAACCAACCGTTAAAATTGGAATAACAATTAATGGGGCAAGTAAAGCTATTGTTTTATTTCTTAAATTCATAATAAAAACGTGTAATTAACTACCTGGTGTAATTAAGAAAAATCCTTGCCCTTAGTCTATTTGTTTTTGGTGACAACTCCGTATGAAACTCCGAGTTTTGTAGTGATTTTTCTGATGGATATATGACAGGATCACTTAAATGTTCTTTGGATAAATATTTTTTTGCTGATTTATTTGGTGTGGCTAAATACATCTCTTCTGCATTTTTTGCTGCCCATTCAGGTTGATTGATGAAGTTTAAAAATGCCATCGCCAATGGCTTATTTAATGCAGAGGATGAAAGTGCAAAATAATCAACCCAAATATGACCGCCTTCTTCAGGGACAACATAGATAATATTGTTGTTATGCTCAGCAACATTTAAAGCATCCCCACCATAAACTGTAGCAGCAACTATCTCACCTGTGACTAAGCTAGATTCTTTTTCTAACATAATATATCCAAAACGTGCTACATGTGGCTTATGTTGCCTTAGCAACTTTTCGACCTCAGCTAACTCTTTTTTACTTTCACTATTTGAAGAATAGCCAAGTGATTTCAATCCCATTCCAATTAAATCACGAGAGGATTTAACCATTAATATTTTACCTTGTAATTCTTTTGCAGGGTGAAATAATTGTTTCCAGCTCGTAATTGGTTTTGAAACAAGATCTTTACGATATGCTATGCCCAGCGTCCCCCAAAAGTATGGAACAGAATAACCTATCGCAGGTTTATATATATTTAGCCAACGTTTTTCTATATGACGAAGGTTCTCTATATCTTCTGAATTTATTGGTTGCAACCAACCTCGTTTTTTATAACTTTTAAATATGGCACCATTGACCAAAACAAGATCAAATCCCTTCCCATCTGTTTCAAGTAGAATTTTGTCTCGCGCATCATCCGATTCAAAATATACTACTTTTACTTTAACTTTATATTTTTTTTCAAATGCTATGATCATGTCAGGTGAAACATATTCTGACCAATTTAGAATTGTGAGTACTTTTTCAGCAGCTTTGCAGTTAGTAAACAGCACAAAAAACAGAACCAACACTAAGGTTATAACTTGAAAAGTTACACGATCTTTATGATTTGTTGATCCTTCAAATCTATGCATGACGTTTCTCAATGAATATTTTATATGTATGAAATATACTTAACCCTTTCCAAAAAACATGCAATTCCATTGCGAATATATCAATAAAAATTTCAGCCAGGCATAAAGGAGGGGGGAACCATAGAACTTAATACTTGGTATTAAATGCCTAAGCTTAGGACTAACCCTACTATAAACACAATTAAATAACATCAATAAGAATTTAAAATTTACCTCACATTGCTATATTGCGACAGAATTCACAGACATAAAAAAACCTGTTAAAAACAGGTTTTTTTTTAAACATTGAAAACTTTAATCGTAAGGGTGTCTCAAGACCATGGTATCGACCCTATCCGGACCTGTTGAAATGATATCGACAGGTACCCCAACAACTTCTTCAATTTTCTTGATATAGGCTTTGGCATTTGCAGGCAAATCATCATAGTTTTGCACACCTACCGTACTTTCAGTCCAGCCTGGCATTTCAATGTATTTTGGTACACATTCTTCATATGCATCAGCACCAATGGGTGGTGCATCAACTTGCACACCATCATGATCGTAACCCACTGCGATACGCAATGTTTCTATACCATCAAGTACATCCATCTTGGTTAAGCAAATGCCTGTCAATGAATTAATTTGTGCAGAGCGACGCAAACATACTGCATCTAACCAACCACAGCGACGCGCACGTCCTGTTGTTGCACCAAACTCATGACCTTCTTTTGCTAAATGAGCTCCAACTGGATCGTTAAGTTCTTCACCATCATAAAGTTCTGTTGGGAATGGACCTGCACCAACACGTGTTGTGTAGGCTTTGGTAATACCTAATACATAATCAATGTCTTTTGGTCCAACACCAGTACCGGTTAATGCACCACCGGCTGTTGGATTTGATGAAGTAACATAAGGATAGGTTCCATGATCAATATCAAGCAATGTTCCTTGTGCGCCTTCAAACATTATGTTTTTGCCATCGGCATGCATGTCATGCAACATCCCCGTTACATCTGCGACCATTGGACGGATAACTTCAGCCATTTCTAAGCCGTAATCGAGTACTTCCTGAAAATCTACAGCTGGTACTTTGAAATAATTTTTTAATGCGAAGTTGTGATAATCCAATACTTCACCTAAACGTGCAGCAAAGCGTTCGCGATGTAACATGTCGCCAACCTTTAAACCACGACGTGAAATTTTGTCTTCATATGCTGGACCAATACCACGACCGGTTGTACCAATGGCTTTTTTGCCACGAGCAACTTCACGCGCTTGATCAAGAGCAATATGATAGGGAAGAATTAAAGTACATGCTTCACTAATATACAAACGGCCGTCAGTATTGATTCCGTTTTCTTTTAGCATATCCAGTTCTTTAACAAGTGCATCGGGGGCTAAAACAACGCCGTTACCAATCATGCACTGTACGTTTTCACGCAAGATACCAGAGGGAATCAAATGCAAAACGGTTTTCTTGCCGTCGATAACTAAAGTATGACCTGCGTTATGACCACCCTGAAAACGTACAACTGCATCTGCACGTTCAGTCAGTAAATCAACGACTTTACCTTTGCCTTCATCACCCCATTGAGTGCCGACAATAATGACGTTCTTACCCATAATTACTACCCATTATTTAATAATTTATAAACTTTTAGTTTGCGGATTCTTTTAGTCCGCGTCGGCTTGAAAGACGACCTACATAAATCAAAATCATGCTCTTTTGTAGGTCGCTCTTCAGGCCGACGTCTTTAACGAAACCACTACCTTTGGTTTTGTCTTCACTTGTAACATTGTGCTTAACTTTTAGTTTGCGGATTCTTTTAGTCCGCGTCGGGCTGAAGCCCGACCTACATAAGTCAAAATCAATCTGACTTACAATATTCTATTTAACCTTCCAATTCGAACCGTCTTTTATTAACTTGCGATCACAGCCCATGTCTTTTGCAGAGCCTGTTTGTCCCGGCAAGGCGCATACTACTCTTTCACCTTGCTGACGTAATTCTGTAATTGCTTTTTGTAACTCAGTGTCATTGTCCGCGGGTGCGTAAATGCCTGCAACCTGATTGTTTTTATGGCCAGATAACGAAAGCAGTGTTTTCAGATCCGTACTGAAACCAGTAGCAGGTCTTGCCCGTCCAAAAACCTCACCTATATCATCATATCGGCCACCCAAGGCAACGGCTTGCCCTCGCCCCGCCACATATGCGGCAAATACCATACCGGTGTGATAGTTATAGCCTCGTAATTCGGCTAAATCATAATGTACTTCTACATCAGGCAGACGTTTTTTCAGCAGCTCAGCAATATTTGTTAATTCATCCAATGCACTGAGTACGCCTTTGCCTGCCTTGCTCAAAACTGTTTTTGCTTCACGTAAGACAGACTCATCACCATTCAAATCAGTAAGAGCAGCAATGGCACTGGCTATATTGGAATTTAATTTCCAGTCTTTTAAGTATTCTGCGATTTCAGTATTCGCTTTACGTTGCAGGCTGTCGAATAACGTTGCTTCTTGCTCTTTATCTAATCCTGCCTGTTTAACCAGTTCGCGATAAATACCGACATGACCTAAATCGACAAAAGGTGATGTTACTCCTGATTTTGCCAATGTTTCCAGCATTAAAGAGATAACTTCAACGTCACTTTCAATACCGGCGTGACCATACAGTTCCGCCCCCACTTGTAATGGGCTACGTGAACCAGCAAAACCATCCGTACGAGTATGTAAAACGGTACCCATGTAACATAAGCGTGTCGGTGTTTCCCGATTTAACTGATGTGCATCAATACGTGCTACTTGTGGAGTCATGTCTGCACGCACACCCATTAAACGTCCTGTCAATTGATCGGTCAGCTTAAAGGTTTGTAAATCTAAATCGTTACCGGTGCCGATTAAGAGAGATTCAAGATATTCTATCAGCGGCGGCATTACGAGATCGTAACCCCAGCTTTCATAGGTGTCGAGTAAAGTGCGACGCAATTGCTCCAGTCTTTTAGCCTGTTCAGGCAAGACTTCTTCAATTCCTTCGGGTAAGAGCCAGCGGTCTGTTTTATTCATTTTTATTAACATTTTAAGTGTAGGTCGGTCTTCAGGCCGACATCTCTAACGAAACCACAATCTATAAGCTTCATCGTTAATTGTAACGGTAGTGCATAATTTGTAGTCTGCGGTTTTAATTAGTCCGCGTCGGCATGAAGACCGAC
>JAGLTQ010000185.1 GCA_023135195.1 Gammaproteobacteria bacterium
GATGATCAAAACGGTCTGTATCCGAATCATATTCACCACCTACATCAACCACAATATCTGCCTTGGCGATAAGCTCTGAATCACGTGTGCGAATGAGCTTAAAAGAAGGGAATATGCTCTTAAGTGCAGCGATACTGAAAACATCATCTGCATGAAAATTACCGTTGTGAGTTACTATCGTTTTATCAGTCATTTATTTTTCGTCATGTTAGAAAGGGATAAGAGGGTGTGCTAGTTAAGCTTTAATGTTTTGGAAATATTTAATAAGCAAAAAATTCATGGCGGATTCTATACGAAGATAGCCAACAAAAATAGCTGATTTTTAATAACTAAAATATCAAACATAACCGTTATTTAGGCAGAATGTACCTAACACCAAAGAATCTAATCTCTGCTTTTAGTTTTATATTGGCTATTATTGTAAACGGCGCCTGCTGACCATAAGCGTCCTACTGCCCTAAAACCAGTAACGATTTATACACTAACATTCCGCCGCTTATTACCAGCAGGGTATTGATGCCTAGATTAAACTGCTGCTGTTTTATCTTTATATGAAGATGATGCCCAATCCAGAGCCCCAAAAAGAGAAGCGGCCAAAGTATCATTACCAGCGTTAACACTTGAATTGTATAAAGACCACTCATAGCATAAGCAGCAATCCTCGCCCCGCCATCAATTAGAAAAATCGTCGCAATAGTAGCGCGAAAAGGCCCCTTAGCTAATTGCCGTAACTTGAGATAGAGCACGTAGAAAGGCCCGCCTGTAGAGAACAGCGCACCGATCATACCTCCAAAGATACCGGCTGGAATTGCCCAGTACCGCGAACCTGTCTTATCCTGTTGAGGTAACAGACTGTAAATTGCGTAAAGCACCACAAACAACCCCAGAGCAAGAGTCAAAAGCTCAGCCTGTATATTCATTAATAACCACACAGCAATGGCAATGCCTAAAAATGAAAAAGGAATTAACGGCAGAATATCTGCCCACTGAGCTTCGCGACGTAAAATATAGCTTTGATAAATCGTACCGGTATAACTCAAAAGAGCAAAGATAGGCACAATTAATTTAAGAGGGAAAAAAAATGCCAATAGTGGAATGGCAATAAGCCCCGATCCAAAGCCCGACAAGCCTTTTACGGTATATGCAATAGTGATTACCACTACAGCAAATATAATCTGTAACAGCGATAGATCGATAATTTCTAACACGCAACATAACTCATAGATAATTAAATAAGACGCGAATTATAAGCCAGGCAGCACATTTCTCTATAGGATTTTTTTAACATCATAATAGGTGTCAGAGACTGAGGGATCCGATTTATTCTGATTTATCTCTATTGTCTCGTAGCCAATAAAAACCGCCTGCGAACGATGCAATTAATGCAAGTATGATTACAATAATACCCATTAAGGTTAAACTTGAATTTTTCAACGCAGAATACATCATGCCACCGACACTAATAAATGCCACAGCAAAACAATGAAACCATACTTTTATATTGGTACGCACATTAGCAATATCTGCTGTGATATACCCACCGATGAACATCGTAATCATTAAAAGAGGTAAAGCAAGTAAATATCTAAATATACCAGAGATGTCTTTTAAAAAAGGAAAATCGACTGCCAGTGCATTATAGCCAATAGCTATAAATACATATGCCAGTTGCAAGATAATAAACACAACGATAACAAATAAACTACCAACAACAATTGCTTTTATACTTCTCATTGACTATACCCAAATTATCTAGATGACTGAGTTTATAATTAATTAAATGGGGCTGACCAAATATTGTACCTGGAGGGAAATCAGCTTATAAGTCACTTTAAGTGATATTATTTGAGCTAGTCATGTTCTCAGCTGGTACATCCTGACTAATATTTTCTAGTTGAACTTTATCGCCTGATGGCTGAGCATAACGATCATTCATTGTTTGTATAATCTCGCTGGCATCTGCGGCTACCTGTGCTAAAACTCGTTTTGAGCGTCTGGACCAGCCAACAGGAGTCGGGTTAAAAATACTTCTAAAAAACTGTGTATTTTTGAGGAAGGCATTTTTTATATTACCCGCCATAATTTTACCTTCCGAATGAACACCCGATAAATTTTTATCAACTAAAACCTTTTTAAATATTTTTTCCGCAAGATATTTTGCAGAAAAAGTGCGCGCAGAAAAATGCACCACAGTGAAACCAATCAAAGTAACTCCCAGTTTAAATGTCGATAAAAAAGTCGCGCTTCTAAAGTCATATGAAAACAATGCCCAGGAATCAATCCACTGATTAAGTACCAGTAAAATAACAACAAATAAACCCACAGCGATTGCATCGAGTGCAAACACCATTTTAATCCACGAAACCATCGTATCTTTAATAACAGGTATGATCTGAGTTTCAATATCACGGGTAATCGTTTGTAGTGCACCAAGTATCCGGTAAGAGCGTTCAACTTCTACCTGTTGTATGCGCTCAAATATGGCCGATTTATCTTCTTCACATTTCTGTTCAAAACGCTTGCGTACCGCGGCATCTTCAATAGGTACTGCAACATCCTGATTGTATATTGCATAAAAACGACCCGCAGTTAAACCTTTAGCAGCAAGCGCGCGTTGCCATGCAGCAATAACATCTTCCGGATTATCTTCCTGTGCAGCAGTATCAATCTGGTTAAGAATGTACAGAAATTTTTCAGAATCACTGCGGTTAATCGTATTTCCAACAAGATGATCGAGAGTATCCTGCATTGCACCCGGTTCAGGATGCCTTGCATCAAAGAACACTAAAACCAGATCAGACAAATCAACAATATGATCTGTCAGGCGAAGTATTGCATTGCGTTGTTCATCGGCATCAAACCCCGGAGAGTCAATAAAAATTTTGCCTCGTAACTTATCTGAATGAGAGGTTTTCATTTGCAGATAAGCATCAATTCGTCGACCCTCACCAGAGGCCACTTTATCAATTTCATCACTCATCTGATAGAAAGGAAAACGTGGGTCAGCGTTTATCGCTACGCCCGGTAATACACAATTACTTGTACTGCTGCTGTAAGACATAACGGTAAACTTGTCGTCAACTGCCTGATTACCAGTAAGTTGTAATTTATCACCTAAATATTTATTAATAAATGAAGATTTACCTGCAGAAAATGTTCCCAACACAGAAATCATTGGCCACCAGGGAATACTCGTTGCGTATGATTCATCAGTGTTCAGTAAACCTGTTTTATAGGCAACAGAGTCAAGTTTTTTAAAACGTGAGACCACATCTTTCAATAACGGGTTTTCATTATTTAAATGTGTTTCAAGCTTGATTAAACGATCACGAATAGATTTGTCTGGTCGATTTAGCATCTGATATCACTTTGCGTCCGCTGATGACTATTAGTTAGCCTTGATTGTGAAATAACCTTTGTAATTATAACGGATCTTGGCCACTGCTGTCCCACCCGTTTATTATCTCTGTAAATCAGGAATACCCTAAGTAAATGTAAGATCTGCCCCCGTTACTCCGTGTGGGCCTTTCGAATAAGTTCTATACTTTTACAGAACTATAGTCTGACATGATTTAAAAAGACCTTTCTATACTTGGGCCATTATTATGGTAGAGAACAAACAAAGACCGAAATCACCTGGTTTGTACCAGCGCTATAAAAGGCTACCTACCAGTAAAAAGGTTATTTTAATTGTATTTATTATATGGTTTGTGCAGGCCTTACCTAAGTGGACAATAGCTATCACCGCTGAATAATGGGGGGTATGAAATAAAACCCACCGGCGCCTTTAACTTTAAATGCAAATGATTATCAATTGTCACCGACCCCTTTAATTAAAGAAAAAAGGGGTTGGAGTGATTAAAAATAAATCACTCCGCCCCCTTTAATCCGGTTACGTGCTGATGCTTACGAAAACCGGTTTAACTACTAGAGTTAGACGGGTGACACCTTATTAGCGCACGGTCCTTTTTGGCCTTCCCCAACTTCATACTC
>JAGLTQ010000186.1 GCA_023135195.1 Gammaproteobacteria bacterium
GCATTATCACGTGCGGTTGCCGAAGCGTATTATGAAAAACGTGAATCTTTAGGATTCCCCATGGTGAAAGATGGGCTTAAAAGCAGTAATAAATCAGGAGATCAATCATGAGCAAGACTAAAGATCTCCTAATAGAAATTGGTACAGAAGAATTACCACCAACGGCATTAAATAAACTTTCGACTGCATTTTATAATGGCGTAAAAGAAGGTTTAGAAAAAGCGGACTTGTCTTTTTCTGAAATCAAAAAATTTGCCGCACCAAGAAGACTCGCATTATTAATCAGCGATCTCGATGTTAAACAAAAAAATAAAAACGTTGAACGTCGAGGCCCGGCTATTGCTGCTGCTTTTGATGAAAATGGATGTCCAAGTAAAGCTGCTGAAGGTTTTGCTCGTTCTTGTGGTGTTAAAGTTGAGGACCTTGAAAAACTTGAAACAGATAAAGGTGCCTGGTTAAACTTTAAAACCGAACAAAAAGGTCAAAAAACCAGCACACTAATAGCTGATATTATCCAAACATCATTGGACAAGTTACCAATCCCTAAACGCATGCGTTGGGCTGATTTAGATGCACAATTTGTTCGTCCAGTTCATTGGTTAATTTTACTCTTTGGTAATGATGTTATTGATGCTGAAATTCTCAGCGTTAAAAGTGGACGCGAAACACGCGGACATCGTTTTCATCATCCAGAAAATATTACTATTCCATCACCTAAAGAATATGAAATGCTGTTAGAAACACACGGCAAGGTGATTGCAGATTTTGATCGCCGTAAAGAAGCCGTGCGTGGTCAGGTAAATGAAATTGCTTTAAGTGTAAAAGGCAAAGCGATGATTGATGAGGACTTGCTCGAAGAAGTTTCTTCAATGGTTGAATGGCCGGTTGCTGTGATGGGTGGATTTGAAAAACGTTTCTTAGATATTCCGCAAGAAGCATTAATCTTAACCATGAAAACCAATCAAAAATATTTTTATGTTGTTAATAAAAAAGGTGCGCTACTACCTCACTTTATTACTGTTAGTAATATTGAAAGCAAAGACGTTTCTAAAGTACAAGAAGGTAATGAACGTGTTATTCGACCTCGCTTCGCTGATGCGGAATTTTTCTGGTCACAAGATCGTAAATCAAAACTTATTGATCGTACGGCAAGTTTAGGCTCTGTTGTTTTTCAAAAGAAACTCGGCACATTACTTGAAAAAACTAAACGTATTGAAAAACTCGCCAGCGCAATTGCTGATCAACTTGCTGGTAATACACAGCTCGCCGTACGTGCAGCTGAACTTTGTAAATGCGATCTTATGACCGAAATGGTTGGTGAGTTCCCAAGTTTACAAGGTGTAATGGGGCGTTATTATGCAGAGCATGATGGTGAACATGTTGAAGTGGCCACTGCACTGGAAGAATATTACAAACCAAAATTTTCGGGTGATACCTTACCGCAAAGTATCACGAGTCAATCTTTGGCTATAGCTGATCGTTTAGATACTTTAGTTGGTATTTTTGCTATTGGACAAACACCTACAGGTGATAAAGATCCCTTCGCATTACGTCGTGCTGCGTTAGGTGTATTACGTATTTTAATAGAAAACGAACTCGATTTAGATTTATCACAACTTATTAACATTGCTGCGACTCAACATGATGCTAGCATTAAAGCATCTGCTGCTGAGGCCGGTGTACTAGATTTCATGTTAGATCGTTTACATGCCTATTATCTTGATAAAGGTATTCGCCCTGACGTTTTAGATGCCGTAATCAGCACTAAACCAACTAAGCCACTTGATATAAACAACCGTTTACTCGCAGTTGATGCCTTCCGCCAACGTGCAGAAGCAGAAAGCTTAGCTGCAGCAAATAAACGTATTGGTAATATCCTGAAAAAAGTTGAAGGTGATTTACCAAGCAAAGTAGATAAGAAAATATTACAAGAAGATGCTGAGAAAAAACTTTATGATGTGTTAACAACACTTGAAGATAAAGTTCAAAGTTTAATTTATGACGCAAAATATCAAGATGCTTTAGCTGAGCTTTCAACTTTACGTGAAGCAGTTGATAAGTTTTTTGATGATGTCATGGTCATGGCTGATGATGAAAAGTTAAAAAATAATCGCATCGCTTTGTTAAATAAATTGCATAGCCTGTTTTTACAAATTGCAGACATATCAAAATTGCAAAAATAACACTGTCATTGCGAGTCAGTACTGTAAAGCTAACACTTTCCAACACTGACTCGCAATGACAGGTTAAATAAAATTATGAATAAAGATTCTTACATAGACATGTTAACAAAGGTGCAAGCCTTTCATGATAAACATGATTTTAAAAATACCGGCGGTGAAGAACTCACTTATCGTATTTCTTTAATGGCTGAAGAACTTGGTGAAATGTCATCCTGTGTCACTAAAGGTAAAAGTAAGGAAGACTTAGCTGAAGAAACGGCTGATTTATTTATTTTATTGCTTGGTACAGCAATTTCCGCTGATTTTGATTTAAATGAAGCCTTTTGGAATAAAATGGATAAAATCATGCAACGTGAATCTAAAATGGTTAATGGCCGTATTCGTGTTTCAGAATTTAGAGACTAAACATTTTAAGAACCAACGCAAAGGCGCAGAGAACGCTAAGACTCGCAAAGGAAAACTTAATTTTTAGAACTGCTTATTATAATTCTAAGAGTTAAATGAAATTTAGAAGACTCTTTAATTTATGAACATTAATAATTTTAACTATATTACAAACTTATTAATCTTTGCGACCCTTAGCGTTCTCTGCGCCTTTGCGTTGAAATCTTTTGACTTTGACTTTAATAACCTATGAAAATAATCATCCTAGATCGTGACGGCGTAATTAATCAGGACTCGGATAATTTTATTAAAACGGTTGATGAATTTATTCCTTTGCCCGGCAGTGTCGAAGCTATCGCTAAACTTAAACATGCCGGTTACAAAGTTTTTATTGCAACCAATCAATCTGGCATTCATCGTGGTTTTTATACAGAGGCAACTCTAAATGCCATGCATGAAAAACTTGCTAATTTGTTAAAAGAACACAATGCAGAAATAGATGGTATTGAATTTTGTCCTCACGGACCTGATGATAATTGTGATTGTCGCAAACCAAAGGCAGGCATGTACTTAAACATTGCAAAACAAGTTGGACTAACTAACTGCTCTGATATTTTAGTGGTTGGTGATTCTCTGCGTGATTTACAAGCTGCGCAAACTGTTCATGCCAAACCACATCTTGTTCGAACAGGCAAAGGCGAACGTACCATTAAAAAAGGTGAGGGACTTGATGGCATTCCTGTATATAATGACCTCTCTGACTTTGTTAGTGAACTTTTGGAAGGCTCTAATATTTAGAGCCTTATAAACCAGTTAAGAAGCGTATGTCTATATTTAAAAATCCACTGCAATATTTTTATTCGCTCGCATTTGTGAGCACCATGTTTGTTTCATCTGTCTATCTGTCTATTATTGGAACACTGTTATTTCCTTTTCCATTCAATATTAGATACAGATTCATTAATTTTTATTCGGTATTAAATCTTTGGGTGCTTAAATATTTATGCAATATCAATTATCGTGTTGAGGGTTTAGACAATATCCCTGATGAAGCCTGTATTATTTTCAGTAAACACCAATCGGCTCTCGAAACGATGATGGTGCAGCGAATATTTCCCCCTCTTACTTTTGTTGTAAAACAGGAACTCTTATGGCTGCCCTTTTTCGGCTGGGGTCTTCGTTCCATTGATCCAATTGCCATTGATCGTAAATCGGGGCGTAAAGCAATTGGCCAGGTCGTTGAGCAAGGTATTGAACGTCTGAAAAGAGGTATTTGGATTGTCATTTTCCCAGAAGGGACTCGTTCTAAACCGGGTACCAAGTTACCCTACAAAAAAGGGGGTGCAATTCTAGCCTCTAAAAGTGGACATAAGGTCATTCCTGTCGCCCATACTGCAGGTGAATTCTGGCCTAAGGGCTTCTTTTCTCGCCAAACGGGGACTATCGTCATGAGTATTGGTCCGGCAATAGAAACCAAGGGTAGGAAGACCGAAGATATAATGAAAGAAGCGGAATGCTGGATAGAAACTAAAATGAAAGAAATCAGTACCGTAGCAGCTTACCCTAGTTCTGATTGTTAACGTCTATCCAAACATTTAGCCCTATTTCTCAAATAAGCGGCATTATCGCCGAAGATGGTAACTTTTAAGCCGCTTTACTACACATTTAATCCCTTTAATAGATCGCTCAAAAAACCAACAAATTTACTACATTATAATACTCTGATATACTTGATTAAAATTTAAACTATTTAATTGATGCGCCCTTCATGGGCGTATTTTTATTCCAATCATATTATCCGGAGTCGCACGCAATGCATAACCGCAAAACGTCCATTACCCAATTTATTATCGAAGAACAACGCCACATTGATTCAGCAACGGGTGACTTCACTTCACTTTTAAATGACATCTTTACTTCATGCAAAGTCATTTCTAACCTCGTCAACCAGGGTGAGCTTGTTGGTGTAC
>JAGLTQ010000187.1 GCA_023135195.1 Gammaproteobacteria bacterium
GGATAGGTTATTTGATCTTCAACCACACGCGGTGATTGTCCGGGATAAGTCGTTTTAATAATGACCTGTACATCCGATAAATCGGGAATAGCATCAAGCGGTGTATTTTTTAAAGAAAAAATACCGCCCACCAATAAAACTGCGGTCAACAACAAAACCATAAAACGGTTTGTCAGTGACCAGTCAATAATTTTTTCAATCATTTTAAGTCACCCCTACATTTCTGATTTCGTTATAGATTTAACAACATATCCGCTTTCGCCTTTTTCAAGTTCAAACTCAACTTTATCGCCTTTATTTAAACCTTGCAGAGACACATCCTTTTTAACCGTAAAATCCATTTCCATTGCCGGCCAGTCCAATGCCGGGATAGGATCATGTGCCATATTGATCATGTTATATGCTGGCATCACACTATTTAAAACAGCTGTGCCCATAATTTTTACAGACATATCCATAGTCGGATCCATCTCTTCTTTTTTTCCATCCATTGATGACATACGCGCAATACTGGCTTTTAAGCTGGCTTCAGAATCAATTAAAAATTGACCCGAAGTAACAACCGTATCGCCTTCGCTTATACCCTTAACTATTTCAATAAATTCACCAGACTCAATACCGGCAGTAACCTTACGTGCCTGGAAATGACCTTTACCTATAGAAAGAATTACGCGCTGATCATTTCCTGTACGAATCAATGCTTCACGCGGGATAGTCAGTACTTCACGTTTTGCTCCACCATAAATATTTACCTTCGCAAACATATTTGGCTTTAAAGATTCATCTTTATTCTCAAAACGTAAACGAACTTTTAAGGTGCGTGTTTTGGGATCAAGGCTTGGATAAATATATTCCACGACACCTTCCCATTCACGTCCCGGCAAATAAGACAATGTAACCTCGGCAGACTGACCTACTTTTACCCAGTCGGTCTGACTTTCAAAAACTTCTGCGAGTAACCAGACACTGGAAAGATCAGCCAGACTCATTACCAGTTTTTGCGGTGTAACGAACATCCCTTCACGAATACTTAGTTTTGCAATAATGCCATCTTGCTTGGCATAAATTTTCACATACTGATTTACTCTACGCTTTTTATTCAAGTTATTAATTTGCAAAGACGAAATTCCAAGCGCAATTAAACGTTCACGCGACGCAGCAGTTAAACCTCTGTTATTACTACGTACGGCTTGAAGATATTCTTCCTGTGCATTGACTAACTCTGGTGCATAAACTTCAAATAATAACTGTCCTTTTTTTACCCGTTCGCCTTCTGACTTAACGTATAATTTTTCTATCCAGCCTTTAGTACGCAAATGAAGATGCGAAATTTTATTTTCATCAAAATCAACATATCCCACTGTATCAATACGACGCCATAACTTATCTCTTTTAACTATCGCAGTGCGTACACCCATATTGTTTTCAACCGCGGCAGAAATTTTAACGGTATTTTCATCTCCACCTTCATCATAAACAGGAACCAAATCCATTCCCATGGGTGACTTACCTGCTTCATTACGACGATACGTTGCATCCATTGGTGCAACCCAATATAAAATTTTCTTTTCCTTATTTGATTCTTTTTCTTCACTTCCTGTTTCATCATAAACAGGAACTAAATCCATCCCCATAGGCGACTTACCTGCTTCATTACGACGATACGTTGCATCCATTGGTGCAACCCAATATAAAATTTTCTTTTCTTTTTTCTCTTCTGTAGCTATTTCTGTTGTGTTGCTTTCGTCATCACTACATGCAGTTAATAAAACAGCAACTAATGAAATGGCTACTATATTTAATTTATTCATTATAATTCTCCAATACTGAAGGTCATAAACCTCAGCTATTTTCTCCAGCAAGATAAAGTAATAAAGCTTGTGTTTTTTTATGCTCCACAGTTAAACGTAATGCTCGTAACTGTGTTTCTAATTCTGTAATTTGTGCTCGCATTAGCGCAGTAAACCCACTGCGCCCACTTTGATAGGCATAAAGTGCAGACTTGGTGTTCTCATCTGACTTTGGCAGTAATAAACTTTCATATTGTTTAATACGCTGCAACAGACGTTTTTCTTTTACCAATCCTGCTTGCCACATTTTTATTAAATTACGTTTACGATCTTCACGTGAATTTAAAGCCGCGTTGAGTCGAGATTTACTTGCTGCAACTTTTTTATCCTGACGGTCAGCTGTAAATAAAGGCAAGTCAAACATCACCATAACAGAAGCAAAATCAGCACGTTCTACACCACTAATTGATTTTTCACGTTTGCCATACGTTACATCAAGGGACCAGGATGGTTTATAACTTTGCTTTGCCAGATCTACGTTTTTTTCATTAATTGAAATCATGGCTTGTTCCATACGTAACTTAGGATGTGATTCCAGCCATGATGTATTATTTTTTTGAATATTATAAATGGGTAATTCTGTACCAAGTTTAATATCAGAAAAATCAACGCCCATATATTTAATAAGCTTTGCTTGAGTTGTTTCTATGCGTGTCTGGATTTTCATTTCTCGATCATCCAACATACCTAGCTCAAGTTCAGAACGAATAACATCCTGCTGTTTCTGCCGTCCTGCTGCATATTGTTGTTTGGTCACTGAAACCAACTTAGTAAACAGGTTACGATTTTTCTTAACAACTGATTCAGCATTCAACCAGTAGTAAAGCTCTAACCACGTTTCACGAACTTCACGTGTTACTTTGCGGCGTTGATTTTCTGTTTTAGCATCTTCTGCTACAGACAAGCTAAGCGCACGTTGAGATTTTATTTCCAGGCTATTGCCACGTGGAAACATTTGCGTAATCCCCAGTTGAACCAGGGTCATTGGTTCCTGGTTCAAGCTATAAGTATCGGTAGGTACATTCATCACACCCAGTTTGATTTTTGGATCAGGCAAGGTGTCCTCTGCAATAGATTGTTCTCTATATGCATCTCGGCGAAATTGGTAAACGTTAATTAATGCATCACGTTCCAGTGCAGTTTGTACCGCACGTTCAATAGTTAAAGTTTGTTCTGCGTATACTGAAACGCTGCTATATAACGTAAACAACGTTATGACATAAACAAGTCTGGCAAGAGGAACCATGGGTAAATCCTCATTATTTAATTTAGAAACTAAGTACTACTGTATATAACAACAGTTGTACAAATATGCCGTATTTAATACGGTTAAATTAAATAAGAGTTCGAGGAGGTCTTAGAAGATTATTTTGTGGGACGCCATTTAAGAGTAAATGACTAGTGAAAAACTTTTGAGTATTTAAAGAATATGTTTTATCTGAAGTTTGTAAAGGCAATATAATCATTGCACTTGATGCTTGTGGACAATCGCCACAGCTTTCACATTGATAAGATACATCATCACAACATGACATTTTAGTAATTTCCTGATCACCAGAAGCAGAAGTGTGTAAACATTTTTGTTCAGCCTGAGTTACTTTTGCCATACTCATTTGCATACTTGAACTTTCCACACCCGCAGTAATCACTTGCACGGGTAAAGCCGTGAGCGTCAAAATAATTACATGTGTCAGTATTTTTCTAAACATAGGTAAAGCTAAGCTTACTTGAATAATAAATATCCTGCAATTGAGCTTAAGAACATAAATTAACAATATGGTTCAATCATTTTCAATAAAATTAAAAATTAGTCTGCGTATTCTTCTCGAACAGCAACAACTTTATCTATCTCACGTAAAAATAACTCAACCAGATTAGGATCAAATTGTTTTCCAGCTTCACTCTTTATGAGTTCAACTGCCTTATCAATTGGCCAGGCATCCTTATAAGGTCTAATTGTAGTAAGCGCATCAAACACGTCGCTAATAGCCGTAATTCGGCCTTCAACCGGTATAGATTCACCCGATAGTTTATTCGGATAAC
>JAGLTQ010000188.1 GCA_023135195.1 Gammaproteobacteria bacterium
TGAAAAGGGTTTTGAAATGATGAGTGCAAAGGGTGTTCTTGCGGGCTTCCCTTGTTTAGATTTTGAAGTCACCTTAATGGATGGTGCTTCCCACGCAGTGGATTCATCTGCAATGGCCTTTGAGTTAGCTGCGAAAGGGGCTTACCGTCAGTCAATGACAAAAGCCGGTCCTCAGTTAATGGAACCTATCATGAAAGTTGACGTATTTACGCCAGACGATCATGTTGGTGATGTTATTGGTGATTTAAACCGTCGTCGTGGCATGATTTCAGGTCAAGAAGCGGGCACAGCAGGTGTTCGTATCAAAGCAGAATGTCCACTTTCTGAAATGTTTGGTTACATTGGTGACTTACGTACTATGACTTCAGGTCGTGGTCAGTTCTCAATGGAATTCTTACACTACAAAGCTTGTCCTAAGAATGTAGCGGAAGAAGTAATCAAAGAGACTAAAGAAAGAGAAGAAGCTGCTAAGAAATAAAATATAAACTATTGCGCTTGCAATTACGGCGTTCCCCCTCTTTATTTTAATTTATAGAGGGGCACGACGGGAAACTTATTCAAAATGCTCATGTACATAAACAAGGATGTTTTAGTGTCGTGTAGCACAGGGATGTGCGAGAACGACCTTATTGTGCACTCCGCTTTTTCATAAGTTTCCGCCTTGTACTTGCGGCGCTCATAACGTTTATATAGTAGTTACTTAATAAAAAGGCCGATGAGAAATCATCGGCCTTTTTTTATGTTTATAATTTACAACTTAGTGATGAGTATTAAGGCTATCAGGGATAAAGTTATCAGAATTTCGATTCTCACCATGCATGGAAATATAACCCTCAAGCCATTCTTCTGCCTGGGCTTTATTACTAAAAGGCCCCATTAGATGTTCGTCTCCTACCTGTTTATATTTTGTACTATGCAGGAACTTTTCATCAGCATTACGCATAGATACATACCAACCCGTTTGATCGTTAAAGATACGAGGTGTATCAAAAGTAGAAGGTATAACCACTCTCCAGAACAAAAAGCACATGTTGTAAGTTGAATTATTTTTAGCGTGTGTAAAAGTATAACTAATTAATTTTAAAATAAAAAGAATATCAATGTTTAGTGGTGGAAATAACGGGGTAATGTCGTCTTTTTAGTTTGTTTGAGAAGTTAAAATGGCAATTAGTTGTTAGATTTATACAAAAAAGCTTTATGATTAGTTGGTGTATAAATAAAGTATCATAATTAAAATAAGAATTTAGCAGGTAATGAATGAATTATATTGATGTTTTTAATGGTGATGCAGATGGGATCTGTGCATTACACCAGTTGCGTTTAGCGAAACCGTTGGTAACTACATTAGTCACAGGAGTAAAGAGAGATATCAGTTTATTAAAAAAAGTTCAGGCTGATCGTGATGATACGGTAACGGTTCTTGATATATCACTCGATAAAAATCGTGAAGCGCTTGAGCAGCTGCTTAATAAAGGTACGAATATACTTTATTTTGATCATCATTTTGCAGGTGATATATCTGAAGATGATAGGTTAGAAGCGTATATAAATACTGATGCCAATATGTGTACAAGTTTATTAGTTAGCCAATATTTAAATCATAAGTTTTTAGCATGGGCGGTTACTGCCGCATATGGAGATAATCTGTTTTTAGCGGCAGAAGATGCTGCTAAGCCACTTAATTTAAGTAGTGATGAGCTGGAACAGTTAAAACTTCTAGGTACATGCATTAATTATAATGGCTATGGTGCATCTTTAGATGACCTCATTTTTTCACCAGAAGCGCTTTATCTAAAAATTAAACCGTATTCAGATCCTTTTGATTTTATTAATAATGAACCCGCCTACAAAAAATTATTGAAGGGCTATCGTGAAGACATTAAAAATGCAGAAGCATTAAAAGCAAATTATGAAAGTGATACACATTCTATTTTTATTCTGGAAAATGAAAAGTGGTCAAAAAGAGTGAGCGGAGTATTTGCCAACCAATTAGCACAAGAAAACCCAAACCGGGCACATGCCATACTTACTAAAACGGACAGTGGTTTTGTTGTCAGTGTTCGAGCACCGCTAAATAATAAAACAGGTGCGGATGAATTATGTCGACAATTTGAAACGGGAGGCGGGCGCAAGGCCGCAGCAGGAATTAACGCTTTACCTACTGCAGATTATGAACGTTTTGAAAGTGCCTTTTTGGCATCTTTTTAAAATTATCTAGAAGGCCCTATACATTCGAATATCATTGTTGTCATCGGTATTTCTGATTCGTCAACTTGCTTTGTTCTTTTTAATACTCGGGGAACTTTTGAGTATTTAGCACAATGCTTTTCAGAAGTTTGATACGCTTTTGATTGTTGCTCCTTCATGATGTTTATTACCTTAAGACCACGTGGCGTTTTATCCACAAATTGCATGCCAGTCTTTGTTGAAGAACACGCGACCAGTGACGAGATAGCAATCAGTAATAATATTTTATTCATCGTTTGAAACACCTAAATTATATCTGTAGTGAAATTGGATTATATTCCAGTCAGGTTATGTTTGTAACTTCAATTTTGCAGGCATACTTATTCCCGGCACAGAGTATTTATATTTTGTCCTGCTCCTGTCTTTAGCGTAAAACGGGAGGTGTATTACGGCTATATTTCAGACGGTGCGCTAGACCACTTGATTGCCCATGTATTGTTATGACCTTTTTCAAGACAAATAATAGTGCCTGCTTCAAAAGTGATAGCGGATAAAAACACATCCTGACCGGTTAATAGCATAACCAGGTTAGGTAAAAAAGGAAGGTGACTGGCTACTAAAGTATCTTTGTCCCAGCTATTAATTTCCGGAACAATTAAACCGGGATCATCCGTTGGAGTAATATTTTCCATCAATTGCAGCGTAATGTCAGGCGCCAAAATAGCTGTCATAATTTCAGCCGTTTGTATTGCGCGTTTTTTCCAACTGTGAAAAACACACTGAAAGGTTAACTGTTGCTTATGCAAATGCCTGGCAAGGGCTTCAATTTTATCTTTACCTTTATCTGAAAGGCCTCGTTCTGGATCCACTTCAGCAGATAAAGCTTCTCCATGACGCATGAGATAAAGTTTCATAATATTATCCGTTTATTCGTAGGTGCTTATTCATATGTGCAGAGATAAGCGGTAGAAATTTCAACTTTAAGTTGAAACTTTTCATTTGCTTCAACAATGAAGCTATCACCTTGACTAAATGTTTTCCAATCAGAGGTCTTTGGTAATTTAACAATGAGGGCACCTGAAACAACCGTCATTGTTTCTTTTTGTGATGTGCCAAATTCATATTCACCTATTTCCATCACACCGACTGTTGCAGGTAGCGTTGCTGTTTTAAAGCCGATAGACTTTACATTACCATCAAAATATTCATTTGTTTCTAACATTTTTATTCCTGCTTTTTTCTGTTCATTGTGAGCGAGCGCGCGGCAATCTATAAATTATTCGTTAACTATGAGCTTATTAACCTCAGCTTCGTATAAGAAAATTATATTAGTAAATATCCTAAATCTTTAAAACACCGTCATTCCGGTATTCTTTTTAGCTGGAATCCAGTATTTAAACTACTAGATTCCCGCTAAAGGCATGCGGGAATGACGTGCGTTTCTTATACACTGCTTAGATTAATTAGTTCACCATGAGCTCATCAAGCTCATCTTCCATATGCATTTCAGTGAGTTCGGTAAATCCACCAATCCATTTTCCATCGATGGTGATTTGAGGAACCATACGTGCATGATCTGTTACTTCAAGCATTTCTTTTAATAGGTCACGATCAAGATCAATGCGTGCTTCATCATAGCCAATATTCCACTTGGTTAATAATTTTTTAGTTTGCTCACAAATTGGGCAAACGCCCGTACTATAAATTTTTACTCGGTTCATAATATCTTAACTTTGATAGTTATACGTGTATTTCACGCGAGACGAATTATACCTTTAATCACTACTGTCCCGTTAACATATTAGTTATTTATAGTAAGTCACTGATTTTGCGAAACATCGGGCTTTTCGACGAAATTGAAGATATGAGATTGCACAAATCCATATTCGGTGCAATTCCTTCTCCCTCCGGGAGAAGGTTACGACTGCATGGACGCAGGAGGTAGAGTAACGCATGGAGCAGTTACCGAGGATGAGGGGATAAATAAAACAATGAGTTATCTATGATGATTCCCTCACTCCAACCCTCGACGTACGGTAGAGGGTGTTAACGGGACAGCAGTGACTTTTAATACAAGTAATTTGAATGCTTTGACAGAAGCTTGTAGTCAGAAAAAGAAGAAAGGGTTAAAACGAAAAATCTCCGATCCATTCCCCATTTTTGTAATCAATCTTAAATAAAGAGGGACGCATAGATTTTGCGCCTTTTGATTCCAGTTCTTTTTTAACCGGGTGTTTCTCTGCAAATTCAACAGGGTCACAGGCGTTGGATTGTACTGTGTGATAAGCGATTTTAAGATTTGGATTGGCCGTGATGGTTTCGAGATCGGTATGGTCATGAAATACCACTCGCTTTTGTACGACGCAAGTGAAGTAGAGCTGTAATTCTGCGATAAGTGAAATATCACGTTTAGCTAAAGCTTTTTCAGCACGCCGAGAATACATGATAGACATTTTTTTTCCGCGAATATCAATGCTATCTTTAAGGTGATAAGGGTTTAACCATCGATCAAATATTTGCAGTGGACTTTTAATTGAGAAATAACCTGCTTGAAGCTGTAAGTTCATATTAGATAGCCTATGGTTAGTTTGCTAATAGTATCTCTATGTGTATGATTTATTGTCTGTATCCTTAGCTACACATTAAACACGCTGAATTAAATGAGTATAAATATATGAAAACTATTCTTTATTACGTTCATGATCCCATGTGCAGTTGGTGCTGGGGTTTCTCGCGTGTACTTAATGAATTACTTGAAAGCTTACCTAAAGAGATTGAAGTACATCGTCTTCTAGGTGGTTTGGCAGTGGACAGTGATGTACCTATGCCAGACAACATACAACAAACCATTAAAAGTAACTGGTCTCGAATAGAAGACAGGATTCCTGGTGTAAAGTTCAACTTTGATTTTTGGAGTAAGTGCATACCTCGTCGTTCAACCTATCCAGCATGTCGTGCAGTCATTGCTGCACGCCAACAAGGGCAGCAATACGATTTGTTAATGACGAAAGAAATACAAAAAGCCTATTACCAGGATGCGCTAAATCCTTCAGATAATATTACGTTTATTAAATTAGCCGAGAACCTTAATTTATCAATAGAAAAATTTGAAAAAGATTTATTATCAGATAAAGTGCAAGAACAATTAATGGAAGAAATAAGTCAGGCAAGAGAATTGTTTGCAGAAAGTTTTCCTAATTTAGTGCTTCAGGTTGGAGATGAGAATTTTTCAATTCCTATTGATTATAACAATAGTAAAATAATGCTGGATGAGATTACTAAAAGATTAACTAACCTGAACTCTGGATAAGAAGAGCTCGTCATTCCCGCATGCTTTTAGCGGGAATCCAGTGCACCGAGCTTTGGATTCCGGCCAAAATACTGCCGGAATGACGGTGTTTTTTGTATTCAGGTGGGCGAATCAATATAGGTTTCCTTATCCCTGGTTCAGGTTAATTATTTAATCTAAATATCGCTTTTGCCATTCAAGAAATTTATTAAGCGTGTAGTCTGAGTATTCTTTTTTATCTTTAAAGTTTTCAGGATTGATTGCATCGTAGACATAATAATTCGCTTTATTATTTTGGCTGGTCATAAAGTGCCAGAACTTATTAATTAAAGTCTGAGGGTCGCGCCATTCAAAAGTGTCTTGTGCTTCGTAGTGCAAAAACACGGGAAGAATAGGAATGCCTGTGCGCATTGAAATATCAAACGCACCGTATTGAAATGTTTCAAAAATTCGGCGGCCTTTACATCCTCCTTCAGGGAAAATAACAACGTTTTCACCTTGTTCAAGTTTTGTAATAATTTGATTCACTACGGCATGACGTGATTCCTTGTTGTCACGTTTAACAAACATAGTGCCTGCAGCTTCGCTAATTTTCCCCAATAGAAACCATCTTCTGACGCCCATTTTGGCAAGGGGGTGAACATCAAATAATGCAGGTACGCCAATATCTTCAAATGCAGAAGGATGGTTAGCAACTAAAATATATTGTTTAGGAAGTTCTTTAATATTTTTTTGGTGTAATCGAAGATCTACACCAAGAGCACGCGTGAATGAACGGCACCAGATATAAAAGAGTTTGGAATAAAATGATTTAGTTAATGATCGTGGTAACCAGGCTAAGGCATAAAGAAAAAGCGTGAATATACTGAGTTCAACCCAACTCCAGAATAACCATAAGCTTCGCCCAACAAAATGTAACATGATTATTTTCATCCATGTTCAATATAAAATATAAATAAAAATCATTAAGTAGGCTGGATGAAGCAAGGTGACGGTTCAATTGTTTTCTGTTGGTTCCGTCACGTTGTTCCTTGAACCAACCTACATAATTTTATCTCAGGATACTTTATTAAATTAAATTTTTCGTGGATTAAAGTATATATGCTATTAAGTATAGCGGACAAACGGTTATAAACTTAATGGGTTTTTCGGATCTATTCCATCCTGAAAGGCTTTCTTTCGATCCATATTCGTCAGTTGATAGACCTTACCGATCCAGTTATTCAGGATTGCTTCAGCAGAGTCGTGCCAGGTGTTATCCAGTTTTTCAGTAATTAAGCTTTCAGGGAATTCAGGAAAGTCTTTTTTAGACTGTTTGGCATTGATAACCTGGTTTTTATATTCATTCAAAGAAGCTTGCACTTGAAGTGAAAAATAATTTTCGGGAAAGGGTGGGTAGTTATCACTCTCATTATTAGCAAAACGTTTTACTTCACGTTTATATTCTTTTAATAAACTAATAATGTCGTATTCAGGATGCCCTTGAAAAAATACTAATCTGAATTGATCTTCACTTACTGCGAGATGTACATCAGCCTCTTTACTCTCTGCTAAAATATGTAAACCGGCCTCTTCAAATTGAGAATGATCAATTTGGTTGTAACGAGAGTGTGGTACATCAAATCGTGTGTTAACACCGTTCACTAATGGATGGTTACGATTTGTTACATGATGCGAGTAGACCCCCCAACGTTTAAAGCCAAGTGGTCTTCTTTTTTGATCATATCGAAATTGTAAAACAGCATGAGTCGCTAAACATGAGCAAAGTGTTGAAGTTACATTTTCGTAAGCCCAATCAATGACCTCAATCAGCGGCTGCCAAAAAGGTTCTTCTGATAGTTCAAGCCCGGTTACATTCGCACCGGTAATAATAAGCGCATCAAGACCTTGTTCTTTGATTTGTTCAAAGGACTCATAAAATTCTTCAACATGCGCACGACCTTTTACGCCTCGTGGTAATTCACTCAGCGTAAAAGGATGCATATAAAACTGGGCAATAGAATTACTTTCACCCACTAAACGAAAAAACTGACGTTCGGTAGCGGCCAAGGCAGCATCAGGCATCATATTCAGTAAACCGATATGCAGTTCACGAATATCCTGTTTAACCGCATTGTCCCGATTCAATACCGTTTCACCTTCTTGTTCTAAGCGTTTGAATGTGGGTAATGATGAGTTAGCAACTAATGGCATAATTTTTCCAATATAATTTAAACTGTAGGTTGGGTTAAGGAGTAAAGCGACGAACCCAACAAATAATTATCTTAGCTCTTAATGCCGATCAGTTAAGAGCATAAAAATTAAAAATCAGTTCCCTCGACAATTGCTCCTGCGTTATCCTACTTACGGGCGTCCTGCCCTAATGTATTGTTCTCGATTGTTGCTCCAGACACAATTCTACCTCCTCCATCCCTGGAGTCGTACCTTCGCCCGTCCATGGGCTCGTCCCCCTAGGCCCCTCCCGGAGGGAGGGGGAATAAAACAATGAATGTTATTAATTTTAGCCCTGTTGTTTAATAGCTTTTTCAATCAGAGTCATAAGTTCATCTTTGTTAGTCACTTTTGATAATTCGTCAGTAGTAATGGTGTAACCGTATTTCTCTGCAATCGCATCATAACGAGGGATGCGAGAATAAAATAACTTTGGAAAAACCCAACGAACAAATTCATCAGGATCTATCATGGCAATATATTCCAGGTTGTTTTCTTTCATATATACTGCCAGTTGTTCATCCAAAAAAGCTTCCCGATAATAGAGCGGCTTTGGATCTGACTCGGCGCGCTGAATTAAAGACTGCTCATTTTTTTCAGTCGCCTTGATATATAAAATCAACGTATGCTCAGCAAGAATTTCCAGTGTCTCTTCATCTTCGAGTTCACAAACACTACCGCCTGCATCATTTATGAAATGTTTATAATCATAAAGTTCCTGTGCTTTACGAATAAAAGAAGGTACGTCTCGCATAGTTGCAATTTCTGCCTGATGATGAAGCTCCTGACGATATTTAAATTCATCAAGCGGTAAACCATCTTTTTCCGGATCACCTAACTTGCCAAGAAAGGTTGAAACAGGCTGGAGGTTATTCGCACTAATATTATTTTGAATATATATTGAGTCCGAGCGTAGCAAATCTCGCAAAAAAGGAATTTGCATCGCTTGTTTCTTAATATTATCCAGGATAGGTTCATCAAGATAATGCGTGCCAATACGGTAGTCGCCTGAAAAATGAAACCATTCATCCGTTGGCAGCATATTCGAGAGGCGAGTTTTACCTACACCTGACATACCCAGCAAGGTGATGCTTTTATGTTGCCAATTTCTGAACTCTTCTACACTGAGCTTCACTGTATATCCCTGTAACTATTTGATTTTTATCTATTGTAAGGGAGTTTTATGTGTTTGTCCGTATCTATGTGTATAAAGAATGAACCACGGGGGACACGGGGATATTGTGCTTTTCTTTTCCCTGTGCTCCCCGTGTCCTCCGTGGTTTATTTGGTACTAGACTCAAATTTACCATCGGCATATTATAATCGTATAACTATAAAAGGGTTCTCAGATGAAAATAGGTACACCACTTTCAGCAACAGCAAAACGTGTCATGTTATTGGGTTCAGGCGAGCTCGGTAAGGAAGTGATTATTGCATTACAACGTTTAGGTGTAGAAGTTATAGCGGTTGATCGTTATGAGAACGCTCCCGGGCATCAAGTTGCACATCGGGCATATACAATTAATATGGCAGATGGAAATGCCTTACTTGAACTGGTTAAAAAAGAAAAACCGGATCTTATTGTGCCTGAAATTGAAGCGCTAGATACCGATATGCTCGCTGAAATTGAGAAGCAAGGTTTAGCAGAAGTAATCCCAAAAGCAAGAGCAGCTCAACTGACTATGAATCGTGAAGGTATTCGTTGTTTAGCAGCAGAGAAATTAGGTTTACCGACTTCAAAATATGCTTTTGCTGAAAGTATGGAAGAAATTAAGCAGGCGATTGAAAACGGTGTTGGTTACCCCTGTATTGTAAAGCCCGTCATGTCATCTTCCGGTAAGGGACAATCGACAATCAAAGAAGAGAAAGATATTCAAACAGCCTGGGATTTTGCAAAAAGCGGTGGACGGGTAGATCGAGGTCGAGTGATTGTAGAAGAGATGATTCAGTTTGATTATGAAATCACTTTACTGACAGTACGAGCGTTAAATGAACAAGGTGAAGTTGATACAACTTTCTGTGAACCCATTGGGCACATTCAGGTTGATGGTGATTATGTTGAAAGCTGGCAACCGCAAGCGATGAGTGCAACCGCCAAACAAAAGTCACAGGACATTGCCAAAGCCGTCACCAGTAATTTAGGTGGTCGAGGTTTATTTGGTGTAGAACTCTTTGTAAAAGGTGATGAGGTCTGGTTTAGTGAAGTCAGTCCACGCCCACATGATACCGGTATGGTGACTATGGCAACACAGTATCAAAATGAGTTTGAATTACATGCTCGTGCAATTTTAGGTTTGCCTGTTTCAACCGCGTTGCATGACCCCGGTGCAAGTGCAGTAATTTATGGCGCGATGGATGAAAAAGGCATTGCCTTTGAAGGAATAGAAAAAGCCTTAGCTGTACCACAAACAGACATTCGATTATTTGGTAAACCGGAAGCTTTTAAAAAACGTCGCATGGGAGTTACTTTAGCGTATGGACATGATGTTGAAGATGCTCGTAAAAAAGCGAAAGCCGCTGCCGCTATGATTAAACCTGTAAAAAACTGAATATGGGGAAGTCTAAGTAACTTTTATCATAATACTCTTGAGTGTGCAGGGTCACAGAGAAAATCATACTTTCACCATGTATACAAAGAAAATGAAGGCACAAATTTTCATATTTTAAATCTGTATCTAAATTTAAATTTCCTCAGTAAAGAATACTCTGACCACCTATTATCTATTAACATCAA
>JAGLTQ010000189.1 GCA_023135195.1 Gammaproteobacteria bacterium
TAATTGATTTCCGAAACACAAACAGCGCCGGACATATTATTACTATCGAAGATCCCATTGAGTTTGTTCATTCACACAAGAAATCCATTATCAATCAACGTGAAATTGGTGTTGATACCGATAGCTACGCAGATGCTCTAAAGAACACGCTACGCCAGGCTCCAGACGTCATCCTGATTGGTGAAATTCGTGATGCCGAAACCATGGAACATGCATTGGCTTTTGCCGAAACAGGTCACCTAGCTATTTCTACCTTACATGCCAACAATGCCAATCAAGCGATAGACCGTATTATTAATTTCTTCCCAGAAGAACGTCGTAATCAATTACTCAACGATTTGTCACTAAACCTGCGTGGCTTCATCTCACAGCGGCTTATCCCAACCGTTGATAAAAAACGATGTGCCGCAGTAGAAGTACTACTTGGCACCCCCATTGTTCGAGATGTCATCAAACGCGGCGGTGTAAGTGAGCTCAAAGAAATAATGGAGAAGTCTATCAACCTTGGCATGCAAACCTTTGACCATGCCCTGCTTGAACTTTTCAAACAAGGTCGTATCACGGAGGAAGAAGCGGTACGTAATGCGGACTCTGCCAATAACATACGCCTCAAAATTAACCTAGGCTCCGGAACCAGAAATACAAGCAAACAAGATGGGCTTAGCCTAATCAATGATGAACCAGAAGAAGAAAATCCGACCGAAGGAATGGCCAATTTTAACTAATATATAAATAGGGGATAGACGGAACCTCCCCCTTGATTACATATGGACTATTGCATGTGATAAATATGAATTTTAATTGAGGCCTGTTCCGGAAGGATCCCCACGAAATTGTTCATAATGGGTACTCATTTTCATCAGTAATAAATTTACTCAGTGTGAAATTTATTTCTTTTCAGGTTAATAAGTTTTCAGAAGAATAAAGGATTTGCCAGCTTAAATAAATGTTAGATAAAACATCTCTGTGTTTAATGGTGCTAGCTTGAAATTGATAGTGCCGTTTGTTTTCTTTTGCGCACTGTCCAATGAAGCATAACCCGATACTTGCAATATAAACAATGAGTAATAAAATATTTAAACGTTCAATATTTCTTGTACCCGTATCATTTAAGCTAAATCGCACTCGTTGGTTTTTAGTATCACGAAAACGGTTTTCTATTTGTGTACGTTTACCATAAAGTTTAATGATGATGTTTGCAGGACTGTTCATTGATGACGCAATCAACAATGATATAAGGCGTTGTCCGTTTTCCAATTAACTTCCTGGATAATTGTTTGTATATTTCAATGCGTTCTTGTTGTAGATGTTTATTTCCTAAAGTCGGTTTTTTGAAGCTGTTTATGTAATACTTTTACGACATGCATGGTCAACTTAATTTACTATCTTTTTGTTTTTATTCACTTTTTTGTGAGAAATCGTGGGTATCCCTTAGGGGTAGACCCTGGTTGTTTTAATTTTTTTGTTTTGCTGACAGAGCACCCAGTAAAGATTGCATGTCGCGTTCAAAGCTATACTGCCAATCATGCCACTGTTTTTTATAACCCGTGATATTTTTGTTATTAATTTCATCCAGCTGTTGCTGTACCTGAATCAAATTATGACTGCTTTGATTAATATTACTGATAGTTGGCTGAGATAAGGTTTGCTGATTCTTATTTAGGTCATCAGATACTTTGAGTAACCTTCTTTTCTCTTCTTCAGATAAATCTTCGTTGTGTTCTTTTAGCGCTCGATCAATAGATTCTGCTAACTCTTTAATACTCTTTTTAAGTTCTTTACCGTGTTTTTCAATGATCTTGTTGGCTTCATCACTGCTGGATCCAGCAAATGCTTTTAACTCGTCTTCAAGACGCTGCATTTCAATACTGAATTTTTCGGACGATTTATAGAGTGTGTTAGAGAGCGTTTTACCTAGCTGTTCCATTTGTCCCAAAAAGTGATCAAATACATCACCTTTCAGTGATTCAGCTGTGTGAATATAATCTACTACCCATTTCCCATTTTGTTTTATCAGGTATGTATTTAGCTTTTGGTTATTCTTACCAGCATCATTCATTCGTGAGAGTTCTGTTTCAACTTCTGCTTTATTATCATCAATCACAATCTTGCCTGTGATCAGCTGGTAACCTTCCCACTTTTTATTAAATGAATCGTAGCTTGAGGCATCCACCAGAGTTGAGTGTTCAATTATGTTATCTACATTTTGAGTGATTACAGCTTCCCAGAATTCTCGGGTCACATCCTGAGGTGATTTCGCCCCAAAACAGCCTGTTAAAATTAGTGCAGCAAAAAGTAGAGAGGTAAATCGAAGGTAATGGCTTTTCATAATATGACTACTGTATGTAAAAAATGAGTTATTTTAGCAAAAGATGTCACAGAAAAATCATAACTGTTCGACAGTATTATTTAATACAGTTAGAAAATTTAAGTAATTATGGCAAATAGCGCGAATTCATTGAATTTAAATGACTTGTTTTTGAACATGGTCACATCATAAAGTATAAAAGACGTAGAAAATTTGGTACTTTTACTGAATATATAGCAAATTATTGAAACAGGAGTATAGCGTTGTGAATAAGCTAATTAAATCCCTATGGTTAATCTCGATTACCGTACTGATCGCAAGCGGGTGTGCCAGTCACAGACAAGCAAAATTGACGTCTGCTAGTGATCCGGTTAAAGGTATTGCCGAAGTGGAGCAAAGAATGGCCACGGCACAACAGAGTCAGCATGATGTTTTAGCTGATGATAAGTATTCAAAAGGTAGTGAGTTTCTGGCTGAAGCCAGATTGGCCCTTAAGCAAGGCGAGCCGAGTAAAACCGTTATGGAAAAGGCATCCATCGCGAAGGCCTTTTTCCAGGATGCGAAAAAAATCGCAAAAGTCAGAAAAAAATCTGCTCACCGCATATTGAAGGCCAGGGCATCTGCACTGTCGGCCGGCGTCAGAAAAAGTGATGCGCTCGTTGAGAGCATGATGGAAATTGATGATGACTTAAAAAGTGAAACCAGCCAATTTAGTAAATTACTTTCTCCTGAAGATTTCTCTGAATTTCAGAAGGAATATCTCGTTTTAGAATCAAAAGCTGTTCAATACACTCAGCTTAATGCGGCTAATCAAGCGATTATACAAGCGATTGAATATGATGCTGATGATCTCACACCAAAATCATTGCGGACAGCATCGTTAGATTATAAAACTGCGATTAATATTATTGCTCAGAGCCCGCGTAGTCCAAAGGTATATAAGGATAGCGTTCAGGAATCATTGGCTAGCGCAACATTACTGTTCGATGTTATGAATGTGATCAAGGGAGCAAAAGGTACCCCTGAAAATATTGCTATTCAAATAGTGAAGCAAAAACGTGCTTTGGGTGAACTGTCTTCTAATGTTGGAAAGCTGCAAGCGAATTTAAAAACAACAAAAATGACGCTACAGGAAAAAGAAGGCGCACTGATACGTACTGAAGGTGTTCTTAAGTCACAGAAAGAACAACTATCGCGTGCTTCAACACAGGTTAGATTTCAGCAGGCAATGGACGAAGCACAAAAGGTACTTTCACAAGGTGATGCATTGGTGTATCAACAAGGCAATAAGTTAATCTTTAGACTTAAACGCATTAACTTTAAGTCAGGTAATGCTGTTATCCCGGAGTCTTCAAAGAAATTAATTTCCAGTGTTGATGCCATTATTAAAAAACTGGATGCTGAGAAAGTTGTTGTTCAAGGTCATACCGATTCAAGAGGGTCAGCCAAGATTAATAAAAAGCTGTCGAAAAAAAGAGCCTCAGCTGTAGCGAAGTATATTGCTTCTCTTAGAGGTGGATACAAAATCACATATTCAGGTTTTGGAGAGTCGCACCCTATAGCTTCTAATGAAACATCAGCTGGACGCGCTACAAATCGACGTGTGGATTTGGTGTTGTCAGTAAAGCAATAACATTTTTCATGGATAAGTATTAAATTCAAGGGAGACCGTAAACAGGTTGTTGAAGTAAGATATCAGGATATAATAAAGGGGTTGGTGTGATTTAATATAAACACATCAGCCCCTTTTTTATTAAGTTAATTATATGTCATTACCCATACTCTATTCTTTACGACAATGTCCTTATGCTATGCGTGCAAGAATGGGGTTGTTGCTAGCAGAACAAAAAGTAATATTGCGAGATATTGTAATGAGCAATATACCCGATGAAATGTTTGCTGTTTCAGCTAAAGGTACCGTGCCTGTTTTAGTGTTTGATGATGGTTATGTTATCGATGAAAGTCTCGACATTATGACCTGGGCATTAAAGCAAAGTGACCCTAATAAATTACTGTTTGAGTTCGAAGAAAATACCTTTGCCGATATGATATATCGTAATGACAGTGAGTTTGTCAAAGCATTAAATAAATATAAAGCCGCTTCGCGTTATCACGATATCGATGAAGTCTATTGCCGACAACATTGTGAGCTCTTTATTAGTGATCTTGAACAACGCTTAATGAAATATAATTTTTTGATGGGGGCAACGCCAAGCTTAGTGGATTATGCAATCTTACCTTTTATACGACAATTTTCGCGCGTTGATCGCAAATGGTATGTACAGGCACCTTACCCAAAACTCCAGAAATGGCTTGAGAAACATTATCAAAACCCAATATTTTCTAAAGTGATGAAAAAACATCCCCAGTGGTTAGATAATAAAGAACCTATTATATTTGGAAGTGAATAATAGAAGAGGAGGTTAATTAATTTCTATCGACTTCTTTTTATATGATTGTTTTATTAACATAATTCTCTTTTTATTTATCCCCATGTCACTACGCCCCACTCTTGATGCAGAACGAATATGGATAACGTTATTCTTTGTATCTATTCGTATTTCCAAGTCGTCGACAAATCCAAAAACAGATGAAGAAAAAATGGCAGAAAAATAGTTTTCATTTTCTACTTGAATAATTCCACCCATGTTACGAACAATGTTTTTTAGTTTGGATAAAGAATCACTCGTGTTTCCAGATGTTTTTATAGGTGATATGTAATGACGAGCATGATCTTTAATCTCAGTATTGAAACAGTTTGGTGTGTCTGGACATTTTGATAAATGCCCATCAATTAAACCAGGGGTTTGTTTAGATTTGGACTGTTGTCCAAGAATGAAGAAATAAATCACGAGAGAAAAAAAGATAAGAAGAAAAATAATTAATATGGGTTTCATGTGAATCTCATTCATTTCTATTTATAAAAAAACATAATTATTGTGTTGTTAACTTTTATGTTTTGCAGTGCGCGTTTTTATAGTCTATACGATATAATCATTTAATATTAATTTATTATCATAATTTCTGCATGGTTAAAGGAAATAAATAAAATGGATATGGATGAATCAGTTAGCGTATTAGGTGAGCCGCTAATGATGTGTGGTGATAGTCCCGCAACAGGTTTTTTTCGTGACAGTAAATGCAATACTAGTAAAGATGATGTGGGCTTGCATACAGTCTGCATAGAAGCATCGACGGAGTTTCTTGAATATTCACGTTTTAAAGGAAATGATTTATCGACACCCGTACTTGAATTTGACTTTGAAGGCTTGAAATCAGGTAATACATGGTGTTTGTGTGCAGCAAGATGGTTAGAGGCGCATGAAGATGGTATGGCGCCACGTGTTTATTTAACGCGGACTCATAAGAGAACATTAGAAGTCGTTCCTTTTGA
>JAGLTQ010000019.1 GCA_023135195.1 Gammaproteobacteria bacterium
TCCCCTTGAAGGGGAGGGAACTTTTTATATTCTTAAGTGAACGGCATTAACCAGCAAGCCGCAATTCTCAATAAAAATCACCTCAAATACGATTCAACCCTCTGCTGTGGCTGATAAAAAGGGGGGGTGCTTTATCAGCAAATAGAAAGGAATAAATTGTTTTCAAATCAATCCGAACTGGTTAATCGATTCAACTATAGCGCTTAAGATCTACTCCTTGTCGTTGTAAATTTCTTTAATAACTGCGCCAATCTCATAACCCTCTGCATGACGCTGCTTAACAACACGGACAACTTTAACATTTGCATGCAAAGCCGGTGTTAAAATATTTTTAGGTTTTATATTTATTTCGAGAACACGGTTTTTTTCCAGTTCATCATCACTAATAAACATCATGCCGCGTCCACTCAGATTGGCAACCTTACCAACCAACTCTTCTTCGTCTGAATCCAGTGTTTTATATGTAATATCACAGTCGATATCTATACGAATAAAATCACGCTTTTCATCATATTCCCGTGTCATCAACGCCAACCCTTAAAAAAATTTTAAACAACCTTAACTTTATGGGATGAGCTCCCTTCCTGCAAGTTTTCAATGCTTTTTTCAGTAATCAATTCCATAACCATCAATGACTTATTCACATAACACTTAATGTGCGGGTATATGATGCAATGGCATGAATACAGTATACTGGGCGCAAGATGGCTAAAACAATAGAACAACAATCCCTCACCCCAATGATGCAGTGCTGTGGAAGTTAATGTATTCAATAAGTTATGTTCGTAATTTTCAAAAACCTACAGTAAGACTTACATATTTTTTTAACGTTATTTTCATCTTTCTTAGTTTTAATTTTCAACATACTCAAACTTTGATCTATTTCTTGTTGAGAATTTGTAAAGTTACATCATCGGGTATTCCGTTCTTTAGACATTGACCATATTAATAGATCCAACTTTAGTTTATAAATCGTCGCCAGATTATGTGAACGAAACAAAGAACTCTGCCTGATAATTTCAAATTTGAAAATAATAAACCAATACCCAAATTTGAAAACTATAAAAATATTTTCACTAATTTCAGTAAATACCTCTGTTCACGATCCGATAATTCAAAAATATATCGACTCATAATATTAAGAAAAAACTCATATCTGTATCCAAAATCTTCCTTATATTTCTAAACACATTCAGATATTGAAGAAGCTTAACGACCTTCTCCTGAAAACAAGTAAAGCAATTCATATATTGCTTTTATCTGAAAGTGTTCATTATACACATAAAAGCCATTTATTTGTTGCTTTTACAATAAAAGGCAACTAATATATTTCTTATGTTAATAAAGCAATATATATGTTTCCCATGATGAAATCATTACTTCAACAACTTAAAGAACGCAGGCTACTCCTAGGTCTAAAACAAAAGGACATGATGCTGCGTATTGGCGTATCGCGTCAGCAGTATCAACAATTAGAATCCAAGGGAAACCCTAGGCTAAATACCCTTGAGCTCATCGCCAAAGGTCTCCAAAGCGAGTTGATGCTGATCCCTACAGAAAAGCTAAGCATTATAAAAAGCATTTTAGAGAATGATGAACTTTCGTCTGTACCGTTAAAAAACAAAGATGACAAACAGATCAAAGAAAATAGTCTCGCAAATGATCCGTGGAAGAATTTACTAGAGGACGACGAATGAGTCCCCGTGATCAAGACAAGCAACAAATAAACGAAGTGATTGTTCTTAAACTTACCCTGCATAACAAGCTAGTGGGATATTTGGCTGGCTTTCAAAATGGACACAATTTTTTGAGCTTTGCCGATGAGTTCAAAGATAATCCAGCACGCCCAACATTTAGCCTGATTACGCACCCAAATTTTCCTAATTCAAAAAAACTCATGTCAGAGCCATGGGCTAAAAATCAGAAACTACACCCTGTTTTATCTAACCTGCTCCCTGAAGGTGCGCTACGAGAATTGATCGCCCAAGGCTTAAAAACCCATATCGACAATGAGTTTCAGATTTTTTCTTACCTCGGCCAAGATTTGCCCGGTGCCTTAGTAGCCACACCAATGGAACCCAACGATGTGCCAGACAGTGTATTGGCCACCCTTGATCAAAATCAGATCAAAGCCAAAGCCATTAAATTCAAAGGTAACGATCAAGAAAACAAGTTTTCCTTAGCGGGCATTCAAATGAAGTTCTCCATGAAAGAAAAGGATGGCCGCTACAATTTAACTAAAAATGGCGAGCTAGGTGACTGGATTATTAAAACCCCATCCACCAAACATAAAAATGTACCTCTAAACGAATATACAGCGATGTCACTCGCTAGTTTGGCAGGCATAGATATACCTAACATTAAGCTCATTGAATTAGACAAATTGGATAACCTGCCACAAATTAATCTACCTGATGAAAAATTGGCTTTTGCCATCAAACGTTTTGATCGTGAAGGCAATACAAGAATTCATATGGAAGATTTTGCTCAAGTATTAGTGAAGTACCCAATTGATAAATATAAATCAGCCAATTATGAACAAGTTGGCAAGGTGATTTACAATTATTCCGGTGATGGAATCGCCGATGCTCAGCAATTTGCAAGACGATTACTGATAAATATTTTACTTGCCAATGGTGATGCCCATTTAAAAAATTGGAGCCTTCTTTATCAAGATAAAATTACACCAAGATTATCTCCAGCATACGATATCGTAACCACCAGCGTTTATATGGATGGTGAAAAAAAGTATGCGTTGAATTTGGGTAAAACTAAAGAGTGGTATTCAGTGACAATGGGAAATTTTGAATATTGGGCTAATAAGTCCGGTATCCCTTGGCGAGCAATAAAACCACATATTGATGACACAATGGAAAAAGCACGCTCATTGTGGCCTGAGGCATTAAAGAATTTACCGATGGATGATGAGCAAAAAGAAAAGCTCAAAGCCCATTGGCTTAAGCTTCAAGCTGATTTTCGGATAGAAATATCATGATGTATAATTAATTAAGCAACGACTAAAAGCCACTACCCCTACCGACCCCGCAAGTTATATAAATTATTTTATTTTCAATAGCTTGCATGATATTTGAATCAGTATTTTTTCAGTAAAAATAGGCATTTTTACTGAAAAAAACAGCCGCCGAGCCGCATGGCACGGCGGCCAAAATTTTGCATCTTTGTGACAAATAAATATGTGTAAAAAGAACCGCCAGATTATCCGGCGACTCTTAATCTCTAATGATTCCAGAATATATGCACTTCTTCATATCCAGTTTCTATTGTGAATACATCACCACCCAATTCCATATCACGACCCATTTTTTCATAGTCAATATAATAGGTCAGGCTTTCAGGAATTTGCGTTGTTTGATCTGTTAGTTCTTCCGCATAATCTGCTAATGATTTATAACACCCACAATAATTTTCTTCTGCGGCTTTTCTTGCTTCGTCTATATCAGAAAAATGATCTAAAAGTTCCCCGCCTATCTCTGGATACTCTTCAATAAAACAGGCAACGTTATGAGCTGACTCAATACCTTCGTACTCGCCTAAGCTGTAACCATTAAAACCTTCATAGTCATGAATTGCATATTCTTCTGCAAAACCCTCAGGGCTTTTACTTAACATGTCGTTGATTTGATCCTGAATATTGTCCAGATCATCGGTAGCATTTATCCAAACGCCATGAAGCTTGCCATTGTTATAAGCTGATAAGTCTGCAACATAGATTCTAATTTCTTCACACATAGTCTTTTCCTTTAATTCGCTGTTGAGGTTCTAAGCGAAGCGTTTTGCCTCGCGGATGAACCTCTGGCGACTAGGCCGACTAGACGGGGGTGAAAAAATCCAGAAAAATTGCGGAGGGTCTATTCAGCGAAGCGCCAAATGGAAACCGTCATTATTCTTGATTTTTGAGGGGGTGTAGCGCCCCTCTTTTCTTTTTTATTTCATAGAATACCTATAAAACACATACGTTGGCATCTTATTAAGCCAACTATCAAAGATATAATTAGTTATTCAAATTTGCTATTCACCTTATTCGACCATAGACTATTATTTGGTATTAATTAAAGGTGTTTGTTTTCATGGAGAGCTAAAAATGGGTATAGCAAAACGAATTTGGATGGAGATGCAGGAAGAAGAAGCATGTGAAGCCAAAGCCGAATGGATAAGAGAACAGCTCGACAACGATGAAGCTGATGAATGCACGGATGGTTGGGATGAACTTTCCGAAGAATATGACAATATCCATGAATACAGCGACATGTATGAGGATGACTGGTCGGTAGTCGGAAAATCTAGAGTAGAAATATTTGAAGAAAATATCGAATCCACACATGAAATATTAACAGTAAGCTTGAGTCCATCTTCCTCAAAAAATTTATTTGTAATGCTTCACGCTCACGTTGTCGCAGCAGTAGAAGCTTATTTATCATCTACCTTTATTGAGAAGGCTCTTTCAACAGAGCAACACATGCGACTCCTCGTGGAAAATGATCCAGAATTTGCAAAACGGAAGTTCACAATAAAAGAAATTTTTACAAAGCGAGATGAATTAAAGAACGTTTTAAGTCTATATCTAAAAAAATTAATATTTCATGATATAGCAAAGGTTAAACCATTGTATCTATCCGTTCTTAAAATTGATTTTGGTGAAATAAATTGGTTATTTGAAGCAGTTGCACTGCGTCATCATTGTGTTCATCGTGCTGGCTACGATAAGGATGGGAACGAAATTCATTTAACCAGCATAGCTATTGAAGAGCTTATCAATGATTCTGTAACTTTAATTGGTGAGATTGAATCCGCTTTAATCAGCATGCCTGATAATGGTGGCACTTTTTGGGAAATTTAACTAAGGAATGGTAATGAGTTCATATCCTCAAAGAGTAGCTGATAATATTTTACCATTGTCTGTCGCAGGAAGTCTTCCCGATGCCTTTAAAGAATGGTTCTTCACCGAACGAACTGAAGATCACGAACAACCAATTGAAGATTGTGAATTATGCAATCAAGAGCAGTTGAGATACCACTTCGAAATTGAGAATAGAAATAACAGCAATCGATTATGGGTTGGATCTAGTTGTATTCTAAAATTTAATGTAGCTGTATTTGAAAATGGAAAACTCCTTAACGAAAAAGGAGCAGAGAAAAAACTAAATACTTTAATTAATAAAATGCGCTTAGAATCATGTATAAATGCACTCAAAAAATTATCATCCTTAGAAAATAATGATATTTTAGAAAATGCACTAAATTATTATTTAAAAAACAAATGTCTAACACCAAAATTTGCTTTTGTTGTTTTCTGGAGATTAAAAGCTAATAAAATTGACCACCATCCATCATTTTTTAAGATTAACCTTAAAAAAGATAACTTTAAAAATGACCTGAAAAATATGCAGTTAGATAGGGTTCATTTGATTTGGCCTGCACTTTCATCAAGCCAAAGAAAAATAGCAATTAAATTTGGGCACTATGCACCTAAAAATGCATAATAGAAAATAAGACCATTCACCCTCGTTCACAAGCCCCTTGTTTAAGTCATTTTATATTTTTTATATAGTTTATCTGGGACAAGATATAGATCACCTCTTGTCCGAGACAGTGCAACATACAACTTATTTTTACTCTGAGGTGGTAATTCCACTAGGCTACCTTTTTTGTATTTTCCTAAAGCCGTAGCATTAAGTACAACACAAACATCCTGATACTGATCTTCGCCCTTGCAGCCCCCCCCAATTTCTTGAATAACAATCGTATTTGTAATGTTCTTGATAGAATATTTTCACAATGTCATTATTCATAAAAACTTTATCAGCATCCTCTTGGTTATCAACAAATTCAATATAAGTTCCATCATTACAATGAGATTCGATATTTATTTCAAGACTATCAGAAATAAAATTGCATATTGTAGGGCTACACCGATAACTTTTTAGCAACCTTGTGGTATCCGGCAATAACCCCATACTTTCAAATCTACCTTGATAATCAAGGTAATCATTATGTATTCTTCCGTTAACACTACCATCTCGACTTGTATCAAATGTATGCTGATAAAAATCACCAACAAAAACTATATTTGCATCTGCTTTCACTAACGTTTTTAAAAAATTAAAATCATGCCCACCAAAGTCTTGAATTTCATCAATTAAAATATTGTCAAAATATTTTGAAAGTCTATTTTCGATGTCAGTCAAGACACCCTCTACTTCAAAAAACTTAGGAATACGATTGCTATACAATCGACCACCAGCATCAAGATATCGACTCAGGTTTCTAGCGAACCTGTTTCGATTAGGATTAAAATTAACGCCTTTAGCTGATGTTTTTTTATGCAGATAGGGCTTATAGCAAAAAGCGTATAAAAAATTATAGTAGGAAAATAATCTAATATTTCCAGGAAAGTAACCCCATTTCTTTATTATTCTTGTTTTGAGATTATGAAGGTTATTTATCGTGTAGGTAATTACCAGATGTCTTTGCTCAAGATCGAGCTGTTCAATAATGTATGAAGTTTTCCCTGAACCAGCAACTGCTAGAATTAATCTTTTATCCATCCGATTGCATCCTTCATATATTCAGGGACAACAAATTCATCACCTATATTGACCAAAATATTAAATGCAGACTCAGTTTTATTTTTTAACATATAATCTCCAACTGAGAGGGTTCGTCTACCCGCAGCGAATAGGCCATCACAAAACTCACTATTATCTTGATATAAACATATTTCAAATGTGCTTCTATTATTATCTTCATCCGAAAACACTTTGATATCATCGCCGACATAATCAACATAATTGTCTACACAATTCACCTGATAATCCCCATCATTATCACGAATAACGGCCGTTTTTATGTTAAGTAGTTTTGCAATTTCTAAATATCGCTTAAAGCTTGTTCCATCAACAGAAAGTACATGAACATCAGAGTTTTCTAACTCGCCACCGGTAACATTTTTAAAGAAAGCTTCCATCAGAATAAATTCAGCATCGCCCTCAACCAATATAGTTTTTTTAGAAAGCACAAAATCCAGTATCCTATGGTCTGGAGCTTTCATAAAGAACGCAGCCGTCTCTTCTGTTAAATCTTGCATTAATGCAGGAGTATCACTACTACTATGTAGAAGTATGGTTTTTCTTAGATCTAAACGAGCACTCACTAGATTACTGTGAGTGGCTATTATTAATTGCTTATCATCCGAAGCAGCGATTTTATTAATCAACTTCTTCATATTGATATGGCTTAGATGATTTTCAGGTTCTTCAATTAAAGCAACATCTATTCCATTAGAACTACCGTCATCCGCTTTTTTTAAGGCGAATTCTGTCTTGATAAAACATTGAGTACCCTTTCCTTTGCTTTCAATTCCAATACCATCCTGAGTAAGAGTCAAATCTGTCATTAAATTTGCTTTACTATCATGCTTTAATGCAAATGAATAATCATCAATCCGATCATTCAATTCTTTTAAAACATTATCTTTGATAGTTTCTTTAGCTTTTCTGTACTCATGTTGATGTTTGTTTTTTTCAGAACCTTCAACATAGGTGCTGTACATATCGCTAACGTACTCTCTAGCAGAGTACTCATTACTAACCAGCGTATTATCTACTAATATATGCCGAATATATTTTTTGTAGCCAGAATAACCATCTCCTTGAAAGGTGCTAAACCTAACCATATAGTATTCAAAAGGAAAACTAGCTTCATCCTGCTCTAATATCTCTTTAATTTCTTTTCCCAAATCATCGTTTGGGATACATTCCATCTTAAGACCATCACACTCAACATCATCTGAATTATTCTTTCCGTTAAGATCGATGTTATTTTGTTCGTTAAGATACAGTTCTACACATAACTTAGGGAGGTCTTCATATTTTTTTTCTGACGCAAGAAAATCTTTAACTGCTTGTGTGTTTATTAGCTTTTCAAAGCCAATAGACTCAATTTTATTTCTATTACCGCCTAACACATAATGTACCGCAGAAAGAATTGAGCTTTTCCCTGCTTCATTTTCACCAACGATCACATTCAAATCCTCATAAAGAGGAACGCTAAATGAACGAAATCGTTTGAAGTTTTCTAGTTTTATTTTAGTAATATTCTTCATCGTAACCTAAACCTTGCTGTATTCCTGCTTTGACTGAATGATTGTTATCTTTAGCTTCAATAATGGCAATAGGGATATTAGGTTTGTAGTAAAGAATATAATCGGCACGTTTACGTTTACCACGGCTGGTGAGATTACCTTTGACATAAATACGTCCATCAGTGAAGAACACTTCTTCCCGAATTTGAGTTTGCATATTCCACCCCCGCTTTTTCCAAAGCTGGATTAATATATTTGGTACAAATATCGCGCTCAGAAAGATCTTTTTTCGAAGTCATGCATTCCCCTCGTACATTTTATAAAAAAGCATCTTTTTATTCCCCCTTCCTTGGCTGTATATGTTGTTTTTCGATCCAGTTCTCAATATTAGACTGTTTTAAACGCCAACTTCCACCCTCTTTAAACCGGCCAGCTTACCCTCGGCGGTAAAGCGGTAAGATGTCTTTTCAGTCAGTTTCAGGTTCTTTGAGGGTTAAGATTTCGTCTGCCATAATTCAGCTCACCATAGAAGATAGTGAGAGAATAAGAGAAAATCGGTGAATCGGCAATAACACACTATATTTTACAGATAATCTATTCAAAGTGTTCTCTAAGACTGCCTCGTTTCGCTTTGTTCTTCTCGGCAACTGCTCCTGCGTTGCCCTACCTTCTGCTTCCTTGCAGGCGTCACAATGACCTGCGTGTTTTTATGATGCGTTGGTTTGAATACAGTATACTGCCCCCAATGGCTAAACTAAAAGAACAACAATCCCTCACGCCTATGATGCAACAATATTTGCGCATTAAAGCAGAACACCCGGATATTCTGCTTTTCTATCGTATGGGTGATTTTTATGAATTATTTTTTGATGATGCACGCGAAGCGGCCAAATTACTGGATATCACCTTAACCGCGCGTGGCTCGGCTAATGGTAATCCCATTCCAATGGCGGGGGTGCCGTATCATGCTGCGGATAATTATCTCGCTCGTTTACTGCGCAAAGGCATGTCCGTTGCCATCTGTGAGCAAATTGGGGATCCCGCGACATCAAAAGGACCAGTAGAACGCAAAGTCATGCGTATTGTGACGCCAGGCACAGTGACGGATGAAGCCTTACTGGATCAAGGCAAAGAGAATTTGGTTGTCGCGCTTTCGTTAGATACTAAAGGTGGATCAGGGTTTGGCATTGCCATGCTTGATATGAGCAGTGGCCGTTTTACCGTTTTACAAGCTGAAGGTGAGGAAGCGTTAACCAGTGAATTACAACGTTTGCGCCCTGCTGAACTTCTTATTAGTGAAGAGGTTGATACTACCCCTTATCAACATCGTGTAAGCAGTATTAAACAACGTGCGCCCTGGCATTTTGATAGCGTCACCGCCGAACGGGAACTCTGTGATCAATTCGCCACCAAAGATCTCGCGGGCTTTGGCTGTGCTGATCTACCTTTAGCCATTTCTGCAGCAGGTTGTTTGCTTGCTTATGTTAAAGAAACGCAGCGTTCTGCTTTACCTCACATTCAAGCGTTACATACTGAATCGCGTGAAGACTGTTTAATTCTTGATGCCTCAACACGACATAATCTTGAACTAACCGAAAGCATCTCAGGCCACCAACAAAACACGCTCAGTGCAATTCTTGATCATACCGCAACCCCAATGGGTAGCCGCTTATTATATCGGTGGATTCATCGTCCCTTACGCGATCATGAAGTTCTAAACCAACGTCAGGAATCCATTGAATCGATTTTAAAATCACAAACCTATGTTGAGCTGAATGAAATACTACGCGGCATTGGTGACATAGAACGCATCTTAACGCGCATTGCACTTAAGTCTGCCCGTCCTCGTGATCTTGCTCAGTTAGGAAATGCCTTAGCGCAACTCCCTGCGTTACAAAAAAGTTTAGCTTCTCATAAAAGTGCACATATAAAACACTTAAGCCAGCAAATTGGTGAACATCCAAAAATACTTTCTCTATTAAAGAAAGCGATTATCGAAGCGCCCCCATTGTTAATTCGAGATGGTGGCGTGATAGCACCAGGTTATGATAAAGAACTCGATGAACTGCGTAGCTTGCAGGAAAATGCCGGTGAGTTCCTAGCTAAATTAGAAGCAAAGGAAAGAAAAGAAACGGGCATTAACGCGCTCAAAGTTGGTTATAACCGTGTGCATGGATATTACATTGAAATTAGTCGGTTACATTCTGATGTTGTGCCGGAGCATTACCAACGCCGCCAAACATTAAAAGCAGCTGAACGTTTTATTACTCCAGAATTAAAAGCACTTGAAGATAAAGTACTCAGTGCAAATGAACGCGCCTTAGCGCGGGAAAAAAGTTTGTATAACAAGTTACTCGATAAACTGGGCTTGTCGCTGATTACTTTGCAAAACTGTTCACAAGGTTTAGCGGAGTTAGATGTTTTACATGATTTGGCCGAACGTGCCGATTTATTAAATTATGTGCGTCCTAAGTTAGTCAATAAAACAGGTATTAATATTACCAATGGTCGTCATCCTGTTATCGAGCAAGTGCAAGAAGCGCCCTTTTCTCCGAACGATATTTCTCTAACAGATGAACAGCATTTACATTTAATTACCGGCCCTAACATGGGCGGTAAATCAACTTACATGCGACAAACTGCCTTGATTGTTTTAATGGCGCACACAGGTTGTTTTGTTCCGGCTGATAATGCTGAAATTGGAAATATTGATCGCATATTTACTCGCATCGGTGCATCAGATGATTTGGCCAGTGGCCGCTCAACTTTTATGGTTGAGATGACCGAGACAGCAAATATCCTACACAACGCAACTGAAAACAGTTTAGTTCTTCTCGATGAAATTGGTCGAGGAACAAGTACCTATGATGGCCTATCTCTAGCATGGGCTTGCGCGGAACATTTAGCACTAAAAACAAAAGCGTTAACTTTATTTGCCACACATTATTTTGAACTCACTACGTTGGCAGATGATTTATCGGGTTGCATCAATGTCCATCTCGATGCGGTTGAACATGGTGATACTTTGGTCTTTTTACACAAAGTAAAAACAGGTACTGTAAACAAGAGTTATGGATTGCAGGTTGCGACGCTTGCCGGCGTGCCGCGTGAAGTGGTGGAGCAGGCAAAAGCCAAGTTGCATGAATTAGAGCTTGAAGATTCCCATGCACCAAAACCAGGTTATTCAGCTCCTCCTCCAGTACAAATAAAAGAGTCAGAACTTGAGCAATTTGTGAAAAATCTACAGCCTGACGAGCTTTCCCCGCGCGCTGCTTTAGACTTAATCTATCAACTTAAAAAACTTTTGTGAGTCGAATTTCGGCGCATTTTGCTTTATCATATCGGCATTGTTTTCTAGCAGTAACCCGATTCAGGAGCCCCAAATGACTTACGTAGTAACCGAAGATTGCATCAAATGCTTACACACAGACTGTGTTGAAGTGTGCCCAGTTGATTGTTTTCACATTGGTCCTAATTTCATGGTTATTGATCCAGATGAATGTATTGATTGCACACTATGTGAACCAGAATGTCCGATAGACGCCATATTTGCAGAAGATGAATTACCCGATGGCATGAAGATTTACATTAAGCTCAATGAAGAGCTCTCACGCGAATGGCCTGTTATTACTGAAATGATTGACGCCCCTGCTGATGCCGCTGAATGGGCTGGTAAGCCAGATAAACTCAAACTTCTTGAACGTTAAAAAGCTTAATTAAATTACTCTATAATTTTATGGTGCGAGACAAAATTACTCTTATTCCCTATGGCAGCGATCCTCTTGCCTTACTCGCGCAACATATACTTGACGACTACAGCGAACAACTGCCTGACCTGACACAAGCAGTTGTTCTCTTGTCTGAAGCACACGCCGCAAAACGTTTACGCACCTTACTACTACAACAAGCCGAACAACGTGGTTATCAGGCGATATTATGTCCACAAATTTCAAATGTTCGTGACTGGGCTAAACGTCAGTTTAATAAATACCACAAGGAACCACACTCTATCTGTGGTCAGCATCAACGTGAACTTATTTTGTTTGATGCTTTAACTCAACACCGGGCATTACTTGGTAGTGGCAGCCCCTGGCATTTAACCGATGACTTGCTCAAATTGTTTGATCAACTCACATCAAACCAAAAACAGTTACCGGAAAGTTACGATAGTTTTGAAAAAGAAATTGCTGATGCTTATGGAATTTCCGCTGAAGATTTTCCCGCACTAAGTCATGAAGCAACATTGGTGCATACCTTATGGAAGGCATGGCACACACAACTCAATGCCGAAACCGTATTTGACAGTGAAACGGCTTATTTACTTGGCCTTAATGCTGATATTGAAAACAATACAAACGTTCTGTATATCGCAGGTTACCAGCAGTTTTCTATTGCTGAACAAAACTGGTTAAAACAACTCATTAACAAACAACGTTGTCAGTTGTACCTGCATGGTCAGCAAAGACAACTTGAAATCGATTCATATGCTTCTGAGTATCATCCAGATACCCCCATCACAAAGTTATTAAACATTTTTGAAATAGAAATGAATAATAAAACAAGTGATCACTATGCGAAATTTATAAATAATTGTTATCAGTATGAAAATACGCCCTTTTTAGAAAGAGCCGAAAAACTAGCAGAAATTCCTTCGAACGAAATTAGTGAGCGACTTAAACTTTTATTTTGTAAAGGTCATGAAGAACAAGCCCACGCAGTTGAATTACAAGTAAGACGCTGGTTGTTAGCAGGCAAAACAAATATTGGTATTGTTACCGAAAACAGACGTCTGGCTCGACGAGTACGTGCCTTATTAGAACGAGCGGATGTACCGCTGCAAGATTTGGCCGGCTGGGCACTATCAACCACCCGTGCTGGTGCAGTATTAGAACGATGGCTCCAATGCATAGAAGAAGATTTTTCTCACTTACCTTTACTCGACTTATTAAAGTCACCCTTTATTTTTTCTGATTTAGATTCACAACAAGTCAAGCATGCCACTTATCGACTTGAGCATGACATTATCCGCCATGAAAATGTTGCACGTAATTTGCAACGTTACAAAAAAACAATTGATTTAAGAGCAGACAAATTACAATGGTCATCTGAAATTAGCACTACACTAATTTACATATTAGAGTCTTTTGAATCTGCAAATAAATTACTAAAACCTTTGCTAAAGGGTTCACATCAGGCCAGCCAGTATATTGAAGCACTTTCTTCAAGTTTTGAACTTCTCGGCATGACAAGCTTATTACAAAATGATGCGGCAGGTGTGCGAGTTATCGAACTGCTGGAAACACTAAAACATAGCGCGCAGCAATATAACTTAAAATTCAACTGGTCGGACTTTCGTACCTGGCTGGGTCGCGGCCTTGAAAAATTTGTTTTCACGCCAGAAAAATCTGCCAGCCCTGTCGTATTGATGGGCTTAGGTCAAAGTCGATTACAACAGTTTGATGCCTTAATTATCGCCAGTGCAGAACATGAACATTTACCGGGCAAAACAAACCTGACACCTTTCTTTAATAATGCAGTACGACAACAATTAAATTTAAGTACGACACATGAGCTGTTAACTGATCGCTTTCATCATTTCCGCCGTTTACTCGAAGCAGCCCCTGAAATTTTAATTACCGCAAATGATGAAGAAAATGGTGAAGATATTCCTCTTAGCCCATGGTTAGAAATTATTCACAAATTTTATCTTCAGGCTTATTCTACTTCTTTAGAAGATGAAGACTTAAAGTCTCTCATCACTAAACCAGATACCTTTGTCATTCGTTGTAGCGAAAAATCTTTACCTGATAAAACGATACAGGCAACATCATTATTACCGAAAGAATTGGTACCGAAAAAATATTCACCCAGCAGTTATCAAAAATTAATGGACTGTCCATATCAATTTTTTGCATCCTACGGCTTAAACTTATCGGTAAACGAAGAAGTACAAGAAGCATTGTCGAAGAGTGAATACGGTGAACGTGTTCACCGTTGCCTGGAAGCTTTTCACCATAATGTTGAGAGGCTGCCTGCTCCATTCAAAGAAAAGCTAACTGAAAAAAATCGTGAAAAGGCAATACTTTGTTTAGATGAAATATCTCAACAGGTTTTTGCACGAGATCTGGATGAGAGTTTTGAACATAGTGGATGGTTGCAACAATGGTTAAAACTTATCCCTGAATATATTGATTGGCAAATTAAAAATGCCAGTGAATGGCAATTTTATGAAGCGGAATTAAAAAGTAAAGTTGCGTGGAAAGATAATATTGAGTTAGGTGGAAGACTGGACAGGTTAGATAAAAATGAATCAGGCTTAAGTATTATTGATTATAAAACAGGGAAATCTGCATCTCTAAAAGAAATTGAATCAGGAGAAGCCGTGCAGTTACCTTTTTATGCACTTTTAGCTGAAGCAGAACTGAATAAACCGGTTAGCCGTGTTAGTTATCTCAATCTAGGTAGTCAGGTGAAATTTGGCGCTCAACTGTCAGATGATATGCTAGATACCATCAGTCATCAAATAGGTGAACGTCTTACACAAATCATTAATGACATGAGCAATGGAAAATCACTGATCGCATGGGGTGATGAAAGTACTTGCCAGTATTGCAATATTAATCGATTGTGCCGCAAACAAGCCTGGACCGTTTAAAATACCAAAACCATACTCACAGTTGGTAAAAATGCTTACTTTAAGCCTATGAATCAAACTCTAATCCGGTTCATTTATTTTGCCGCCGCGTCGGGATGAATCCCGACCTACAAAAACCAGCGCACTTAATGTAGGTCGGGTTTCAACCCGACGCAATCATAAGATAAAACCTTTATCTTTTTATTATCTATATTCACAAAAAACGGGATATTTTGAATATTTTAGTGTAATTCATTTATTTTGCTGCAACGTCAGGATGAATCCTGACCTACAATAAAACACATCACCAGTAAAACGATAAAAACCTACTCTGAGCAAAACAGGCAAAAAAATAGGTGACCATAAAATGGTCACCTGATGTGGTACAGTTCCTTTCAGGCTAATCCTGCCTGTTTATATTGCGGGCAGATCCGCTTTTAACAAAAGTTAATCAGCTCCATGCTTCTGCACACCAATCCTTTATATTGCATCCTTTAGGCTATCCTGCCTTGTACACTTTTCCCTGTGTTATATCCTCTACTTAATGTTATAAACATCTTGCTTCAGCTACACAATAACAGTCCGAAAAAGCTAAACAAGTCATCTTTATGAAAATATGATCTGCCTCACAAAACATTGTATTTTGTAATTAATAAAGTAACGTTTATGGTGCATATTTAAACGCTTTAAACTGATATCCATAATTATGAATTATATACTCTATCTGACACAGTAAATTTCAGATAAAATTCACAAATAATTTAAATTTCCAAGGTGTTTAATGTCATTAATCGCACAACTTACCGGCCACACAACGGTTCAAGCATCCGCTGGCAGTGGTAAAACATACCTGTTAATCAGCCGAATTGTACGTCTGTTATTAACAGGTGCTGAGGCGGGCAATATTCTTGCTATTACCTTCACCCGTAAAGCAGCAAATGAAATGCAGACCCGCCTGCTCGAGCGGCTTTATGAGCTAGCGACCTGTAATGAAGGTAATCTGAAAAATATATTAGATGATCTGCAATTAACGGCATCTCCGGAATTAATCAGTCTCTCTCGCAGCCTGTATGAAAAAATATTACGTAGTGATGCACCTGTAAAAACATCAACCTTCCATGCTTTTTGTCAGGAATTGCTACGACGTTTTCCTATGGAAGCCAATGTTTCCCCTGGTTTTGATTTATTAGATAAAACAGCTCTACTTTATGACGAAGCCTGGGATGCATTGATGGCTGAAGCTAACCTGAATAAAGATGCTGCTATTGCAAAAGCATTACGTCTTTTATTTAAAGAATTAGGATTATATAACAGTAAACAAGCACTAAATAATTTTATAGATCATCGCAGTGACTGGTGGGCATATACGTGGAACCAGGATGATACAGTATCTTATGCACAGCAACGTCTGGAGAAACAAGTCAATATCAAAACAGATATTGATCCTGTAGCTGAATTATTTTCTGATAAAAAAATCATGGAGCTGTTAAATGAGTTTCATATTTTATTGTGTAAACATGAGACTAAAACCAACTTAAAACACAGCACCTTTATTTATAAAGTAATTGATGAAAATGTTACAGAAAAAATACGCTATGAAAATTTTTCAGGTTCTTTCTTAACACAATCTGGCGAACCTTTTAAAACTCGCAAAGCAAGTGCAACCCTGGAAAAAAAACTAGGTCTTGAAGGACAAGAACGTTTCCTTGAATTACATATATTATTAAGCGAAAAACTTATACAGACCAATTCACAGCTTGCTGCAATACGAACAATAAAAACCAGTTCCGCATGGTATGTTGCAGGGCAGCACTACCTGGACCAGTTTCAAAAGTTAAAAAAAGAACAACGCCTGTTAGATTTTACTGATCTTGAATGGCAAACCTACTTATTATTAAACCAAAGTAATAATGCATTATGGGTTCAATATAAACTTGATCAACGTATTGAACATCTTCTGGTTGATGAGTTTCAGGACACGAACCCAACACAATGGCGGTTAATTTTACCTTTGCTTGAAGAAATAGCGGCAAGTGAAGATGAGCGCCATCGTAGTGTTTTTATTGTTGGCGATCAAAAGCAATCAATATATCGTTTTCGCCGTGCAGAACCCCGTTTATTTATTGCCGCAGAAAAATGGCTTACCGATAATCTCGGAGCAACAAGCTGTCCGCTGAGTCATTCATGGCGTTCCAGTCCTGCTGTTATTAATTTTATTAATAAAATATTTACACAAGATAATTTTAAGGCGTTGTTACCCAGCTTTATTGAACATAGCACTCATCGCGAGGAGCTATCGGGAAAAGTAACTTTACTCCCTTTATCACTTAAAGAGGTTGTTGAAAAAGAAGAGGATGAAAACCCGGTTTTAGTACTGCGAAATCCATTAAATGAGCCCCGCGAAGAATCAATAAGCCAACAATATTTTAATGAAGGATTAATGATTGCTGAAGAAATTAAAAAAATAATATCTCAAAAAATTGCTGTTGATAAGAAAGAAGAAAATAAATCGGTTAACTATAGCGATATCATTATTCTATTAAGAAGTCGTACTCATGTTGAAGATTATGAACGAGCACTGCGACAAACAGGTATCCCCTACATCGGTGCAAACCGTGGTACTTTGCTTGAAAGCCTCGAAGTTAATGACATGCTTGATCTTTTACAATGGCTCATACTTCCATTTGATAATTTATCTTTAGCAGGAATATTACGTTCTCCTTTATTTTCGGTATCAAATGATGATCTCATTGCGCTAAAGCAAGCGTCAAAAGGAAGTTGGTTAGAACGTTTAGCCTCTTTTGTACAAAATAACCCAAAACATGAATCATTGCCTCGTGCATACCAGCTTTTAGTACAATGGCAGGATGATGCTAATAAATTACCCGTACATGACCTGCTGGATAAAATATACAGCGAAGCAAATGTTTTGGCGCGATATGTTGCCGCTTTTCCTGTGCATTTAAGCCAACGTGTAAGCGCCAATTTAACTCGCTTTCTCGAACTGGCGCTGGAAATGGATAGTGGACGTTATCCAAGCTTAAGTCGATTTTCTTCATGGCTCAATGAATTAAAACAAATAGAGAATGAAGCGCCGGATGAACCGGTTACCTCCGCTACAGATGAAACAGAACAAAGAGTTCAAATATTAAGTATACATGCGGCTAAAGGATTAGAGGCACCGATTATATTTCTTGCAGATAGTGCCAGAGTGCCAGCTAATAATAATGCCTATTCAACCTTGATCGACTGGCCTGCTGAAAATGAAAAGCCTGAATACTTTTTGTTAACCGCATCGAAAAATAATTTAGATGAATACAGTAAAAATTGTATTGAAGAACAACAATTATTTGAACAACGTGAAGATGCTAACTTGCTCTATGTCGCACTCACCCGAGCAAAACAAAGGTTATATATCAGCGGTAGTGAACCCAAAACAAAAGACAATGGCTGGTATGGTAAAATATGTTCTGCATATGAATTTGAAAGCACTGATAATAAAGAACCTGTCACCCTGGAAACAGAAGGAGCTGAATCAAAAATAGATGTTGTAATTGAGAAAAAAATAAACAAAAAAATAAAAACAGCCAAAGAACTCTCAGCACCGATTAAAATAATCAATCCACAAGTTGATATATCACCGAGCCAGCAAGTGACATCCTCGAATACAAATAGTGCATCCAATGAAGTAAATACAACACGAGGGATAATCATGCATCATATGCTTAACACTTTATCTCGTTATCCTGAAAACAAATTATCTAAATTTTATTGTATTGAAATGAATGAAGTAAATATATCAGAGCTGGAAAAATGGTGGGACGAATGCAGAACAACCATTTCGGACGAATCATTTATTGCTTACTTTGATCCTTCTCATTACGAAAAAGCATTCAATGAAGTACCTATACAATTTAAAGAGGGTGATACAACGGTCTATGGCATTATTGATCGACTTATTATTAAAGAGAATAGTGTCATTATTATTGACTACAAAACACATCCTTATGTTACTAATGAGAATATGAAAGATATTGCTATGCTATATAAAAAACAAATGCAACTTTACGAAAAAGGTGTACAGCTCTTATGGCCAGAGTATAATGTAACCTCAACATTGTTATTCACCGCAACAGCGCAACAATATTCTTTTTAAAATTTGGAATGCATATGTCTTTTAGTATTGATGTAACTGAAACAAACTTTACTCAGGAAGTTATTGAGGCTTCACATAAAACGCCTGTACTGGTTGATTTTTGGGCAACCTGGTGTGAGCCTTGTAAAAATTTAATGCCGGTTTTAACCAAGCTTGCAGATGAATATGCAGGACAATTTATTTTAGCCAAGGTTGAAATTGATCAGGAACAAAACCTCGCCTCTCAATTTTCAGTTCAAAGTGTTCCCACTGTTAAGATTGTCATTAACGGTGAAATAGTTGATGAATTTACAGGAGCGATACCGGAAACTCAAATTCGAGAATTTATCAACAAGCATCTCAATTCAAGCGAAGATTCTCCTTTACAACAAGCTATTGCCGAGTATCAACAAGGTGAGACAGAGTCCGCCTTGGAAAAAATGCAGGAAATATTGATTGCCGAACCAGCGAACCCGATGGTACGAATTGAGTTTGCCAATATGCTCATGCGTGAAAAACGATTTGATGATGCTCGAGATTTACTTAATAGCTTATCAGCCGATAATAAAAATAATCCGACCGCATTGGCTCTTTTTGGCCAACTCGAATCTATTGATGCTGTCGTTAATGCACCCGATATAGAAAGTTTATTACTTACGGTAGAACAAGAACCGGCTAATTGTCTGGCACGCGAACAACTAAGCGCACATTATAAGTTACGTGGCGATTATGTTGCGGCGATGGAGCAACTTCTGGAAATAGTGCGTCAAGATCGAAATTATAATGACGATGCAGGACGTACGGGATTATTAAAAATATTTGAAACGTTAGGCTCTCAAGATGAATTAGTTGGACAATATCGAAGAAAGTTAGCGCAGACACTGAATTAAAAATAATTTAACACTAAGGGGCGAGCATGTAGGTCGGGCTTCAGCCCTACGCAATGCTACTTTAAACAAACAAGATTCATTCGCCTCATAGTATTTCGATATTTTTTAATTTTCAGCTATTAATAACAAGATGAGTGGTATGAGTTTATCTCAGCGCCGAGCTGAAGCCCGACCTACAAAAAACATTTAACCTTTGCGCCCCTTTGCGTTGAATTTTTTTGACTTTCTATCTTGTCATTTTATTTAACGCTTCACTCAAACGAGCAGCAGGAATATAACCAGGTACAGTTTGACCATTTTCTAAAATAAGCGCAGGCGTACCACTAATACCCATCAGATATACCAATGATAAGTGTGTAGTAACCGGACTTTTACATTTAATACTCTTAACAGGCTTTCCACTTTTTGCTAGCGTCATCGCTTTTTTTCGATCTTTACTGCACCAGACATCCTCTATCTTTTTAAATGATGGGGAACCAATACCTGCCCGCGGGTAAGCCATATATCGAATACGTATTCCAAGATCATTATATTTTTTTATTTCATTATGTAATTTACGACAGTAAACACAATCAATATCTGTAAAAACAGTAACGGTATGTTTTAAGGACTTATCACCAAATATAATCATTGAATCTTCATCAATGGCATTTATTGCAGCGGCGACAGATATATTACGAGGACCTTGTGAGATATTTATTTGGGTGCTTTTTTCAATTAAATCACCATCAACAACGTAACGACCATCTGCACTGACATAAAAAAAACGTGGCGGTTTAGCAACCTCATATAAACCAGGGACGGGAGAAGGAAAAATATTTTGTGGGTTAACGCCTTTAAAGTTCTTAACGATATTTTTTTTTGCTAATTCCAATTCCTTGTCTTCAGCATAAACAGGAGATACAAATAAACCGATTGTAACGGCAGCTAATACCATATTAAGTGCATTTTTCATTGAATCTAAAACCTTTAAGTAACTATTCCGATAAGACTAATTATAACGCTTCATTATTTAATAATGTGAGGAATTTGACCTTTCAGAACCAATTTTGTTCCCTTTGTCGAAAATTCTATCAGCCACGGGGATGATGCTTACTATGTAGTGATTTTAAGCGAGCTTTTGCTACATGAGTGTAAATTTGAGTGGTTGATAAATCACTGTGCCCCAACAGCATCTGTACTACTCGTAAATCAGCTCCGTGATTTAATAAATGCGTCGCAAATGCATGGCGTAAAGTATGGGGTGATATTGCGGTGGTAATTTCAGCTTGAACAGCATAGCGTTTTATCAAATACCAAAAAGCCTGTCGTGTCATTGCTGCACCTCGTGTTGTTACAAATAGGGCATCCGTCACCTGTCCCTTTAATAAATCTGCTCTTGTATTTAATAGATATTTCTCCAGCCAATTGATGGCTTCTTCACCTAAAGGGACTAAACGCTCTTTATTTCCTTTACCTGTAACACGCAGTACTCCCTGCTGCAGGTTTATTTCATTCATTTGTAAACCGACTAATTCAGACACGCGTAAACCGGTTGCATACAAAACCTCAAATAAAACACGATCACGTAAACCTAGCAGCGTTGATGTGTCTGGCGTATCTAATAATGACTCAACATCTTCTTCTGTTAGCGTTTTAGGTAATGAACGCCCGAGTTTTGGCGCATCAATTAAAGCAACCGGGTCAACCTCAATCTTCTTTTCCCGCAATAAATAAGCATAAAAACGTCTTAAACTTGATAATAAACGTGCACGACTTCGTGCGCTGATTTCTCTATTTTCCAGGTCTGATAAATACTTCACAATCGTATCGCGATGAGCATTTATTAAAGCATCTGATAATCCCTTATTTGATAATTGCGATAGCCAGGTAACAAAGTTTTTAAGATCTGTTCTGTATGCGGATAAAGTATTTTCACTCAATCCTCTTTCCATCCAGATAACATCAATAAATTGTTCAATTATTTCGGGTAACTCAATTTTTTCTGCAACATCTGTACTCACAACCGCACACCTTCATGATTTAATAACCAGCGTTTTATATTTATCTGTCTGCCTTTAATTTTTCCAGCAAAACCACCTATCCCGTTTGCAGAAACAACACGATGACACGGTACGATAATTGGAACAGGATTTTTGCGGCAAGCATTACCTACAGCACGAGGGCTGGAATTGAGTTTTTTTGCAATTTCACCATATGTTCGAGTTTCACCCAGGGGTATTTTTCTTAACTCCTTCCATACAGATTTTTGGAATACCGTTCCCGCTAATGCAACAGGAATAGTTTTAAGCGACACAGCTGATGAAAAATAATCAATTAATTGCTGTAATACCCTTTTTGTCTTCTGATGATCTAAATTGATATTTGAATTCGTTTGGCAAAGCTTTGCTGGCACCCTTTTATTGATAGAGAGAGATGAAATTTTTTGTACTGTTGGCTGAAATTCAAGCACTAAGTGACCAATTTCAGATGATAAATATAATGTGATTTCTGAAGCCATACTAAATATGCAGTAAATTTGTCCAAATAATAATTAGTTTTCAATTTAACACATAATATATACTCAAAATTAAAGTTTTTTACTATTTAGCCGAAGATACTAATTAATTAGTTCGCAAAAATGTAACAACTCAGGAGAGTTACTCTATGAAGTATTTATCGCTTATTTCGCTTCTTCTTCTTTCTACTGCAAGTTTTGCGAGTGGCGGCGGTGGTGATAGCTCATCTCCTTTTATTGCTCTTAACCCGCCTATTGTTGTCAACATTGTGGATGGTCAGCGTATTCGTCATATGCAGGTTATTATTGAAATTAAACTTGTTGATCCTGCAAATTCAGCAAAAATTGATTTACATAAAGGTCCAATTCGACATGAGTTAATCCTTCTATTAAGCAGTCAGGATGCGGCAACGATAAGCAGTGCATTGGGTAAGGAACAGTTACGAAAAGATGCATTGGAGGCAATACAAAAAGTGATGATGAAATTGGAAGAAGATCCAATCGTAGAGTCTCTTTATTTTACTAACTTCATTATCCAGTAAGTAAACTCAAGCTTAAAGCCGGATTATTTTACTCATCATAGTTAATTTGATTTTCATCTTTATCCAGTTCTCTAAGTAGCCAAAGCTTCTGTAACTCATGCTTTAAAACAGCACGACGTGCAGGTTCTTTGGTAACTCGCAACAGATGCGAGTACAAGGTGTGAGCATCCTGCAATAAATCAGCTTTGGCTAACATTTCTGCCACTTGGTAGCGCGCAGTTTGCCCCCACGGATCTAAACCATTGTTACCGCCATACATTGCTGAACGTAAATAAAGACGGGCTGCTGCTGCATAGTTTTGTTGAGCTTTGCGAGAATCTGCCATCCAGTAATAAATTTCACGCTGTAAACGTTCATCATCAATTTTAGGCAAAACTGTATTAAATAATTGATAAGCATATTCATGCTCTTTTACCGTTTGTAAATCAAAGATCACTTGTAAAAACTTATCAATTTGATCGCTTGTTAATTTTTTATTGTTTTCCAGTAATAATTTTAAAGCCTGGCTTCCCTTTTCGGCATTGCCACCTAAAACAAAAATTCGCGATCGTCTTAATAGCCATTGGTAACTATCTACTCCGGCTGGAGCCGTTTTAATTGTAGCCATTAACGTTGATGCCAGTTCAATATTAGATCGACTTAAAGCTATATTAACGAGATCATAGCGAACTGGCTTAGGGATATATTTTATTGTTTTGAAATATTCTGATTTTAAAAATAATTTTGTTACCAGTTCAGCACCACGTTTACGCTTGTGCATTAAATTCAAAAAACCCTTTGCCGCTCGCAAACGCGCTTCATCATTATTACCTTTAAGCATTACCATGGCATATAAAGAACGTGCTTTAACCGGTTCTTTCTTTTGCGCCTTAACTGCAGCATTTAACCATTGCTGATCATCACCAATTAAAAATTGCTGGCTGTTACCAATATAATTCGCATAATCAATATAGACATCCCACAACGTGTCTGACGAGAAATAAAATAATCCGTCAGGCAGTTCAATATTTTTGTGCCCGGCTAAAACAAATTCAAGTGCATTCGCCATTGAAGGTCTATCGTTACTACGTTGTGCTGACTCTGCAACCACAGCCCAAAGCATAAATTTTAATTTTTTGCTGGCCCACTTACCGCGCATTTGACGATAGGCTGCTTGTAATACTTTTTGTGGGGGCCTTGCTTTACTGCGTAACTGCGCTAATAAGTACAACATCCCGCCTTCTGGATGTTTTGTATCTTTCATTAATAATGTTACTACTTCATCTTCACGCTTATTTATTAAAAGAATGCGTGCGCGTAATAAACGATCTTCAATGTTATTGCTGCGATAGTCCTGGTAATAACGCTGCGCAGCCAGTAAAGCATCATTCGTTTCGTTATCCACCAGGTAACTTTTTATGACTCTATGTTGCCATATAGGTAACCATTTTTTTTGTACTTCAGAATCTTCTAAATTTATTTTTCCAGACCAGATTAATCTTTGTAAAATTTGACGCGCTTGCTGTCCTAGCTTAAGTATCAATAGAGCATCAACTTGTTGTTGTTTAGCCCAAAAATAAAAATCATCAGGCAAATCATCTTCATAGTTACTTACTCGTTTTTGTAAATCCTGCCAGCGTTTTCCTGATTGATAAATATTAAGACGCTCATGCTCCCATTCCAACCACGCTTTAAGGTTACTTTTTATATCAAGAGCTTGTTGTTGCACATCAATAGATTGTAATGCTAAAGACACCGCACCGCTTTCAGCAATAATTCTAACCTGCTGAATTTCTGTAGATACATTCTCGGTGGCAAAAGTGAAAGGAGTAAAAAAAATAAAGAAGGGGAATGCAAAAAACGGGTAGTACTTGCGCACTACCCGCTTTTTTAAATTACTTAACTTTTCCTTAAGCAATTTTTTCAGCTTTAGGATAAAGAAAAACTTAACCCAGTTTTTCTTTAATACGTGCTGCACGACCTTGTAAGTCACGCAAGTAATAAAGTTTAGAACGACGAACATCACCACGACGTTTAACTTCAATACTATCAATTGCAGATGAGTAAGTTTGGAAAACACGTTCAACGCCTTCACCATGAGATATTTTACGTACTGTAAAAGCAGAATTAAGACCACGGTTTTTAATCGCAATACAAACACCTTCAAAGGCTTGTAAACGTTCGCGAGTACCTTCTGTTACTTTTACTTGAACAACAACTGTATCACCTGGTGCGAAATCAGGAATCTCTTTGCTCATTTGTTCTTTTTCAAGTTCTGCGATGATATTACTCATGATATTCTCCAAACTCTCCCGAGTTTTACTTATGTTCATTTAATTCATGTTCGCGAATAAATTCCGCTAATAAATCTTCTTGTGCTTTAGTTAGTGTTAACTTTTCAAGCATATCCGGTCTTCTTAACCATGTGCGGCCTAAAGCCTGTTTAAGACGCCAAACCTCAATATTTTTATGATGACCGCTCAATAAAACATCGGGTACGGCTTCCCCGTCTAAAACTTCTGGACGAGTATAATGAGGAGTATCAAGCAGACCATTCATAAATGAATCCTGCTCGGCTGATTCCTCATGCCCTAACGCACCAGGTACTAATCGTGTAATGCCATCAATCAATACCATGGCTGCCAGTTCACCGCCGCTGATAACGTAATCACCAATCGACCACTCTTCATCAACTTCGCTGGCTATGAGTCGTTCATCTATACCTTCGTAACGACCACATAATAAAATAAGTTCTTCGTGTTCAAGTAAGCTTTGCAAACCGGCCTGGTCTAGCTTTCGACCTTGCGGTGATAAATAAATCACCTTTGCTTTATTGCCATGATCCCCAAGCTTCTTTTTGGCTTCGCTAATCGCATCACGCAATGGCTCTACCATCATGACCATGCCGGGGCCGCCTCCGTAGGGACGGGCATCGACGGTGTTATGTCGATCATTAGTAAAGTCTCGGGGATTAACTGTCCCCAATTGAACCAATCCTTTTTGGATGGCTCTGCCTGTCACACCATTCTCTGACACAGCGGAAAACATTTCCGGGAAAAGCGTCACCACTTCAATGTGCATGCTTACTTCTCCCTACTATTAACTTGCTTAAAACCCCGCGTTTCTAAAAATCACGATCCCAGTCAACAGTCATTAAACCTTGTTCAAGATTAATCTCTTGAATAACTTCTTCGAAAATAAAAGGAATCAAACGCTCACGTTTCTTCCCGTTATTATCTTTCTCACCGGTCGTCACGATAACATCGTTGGCACCGGTTTCCAGCATTGAAGTAATCTTACCTAAATCAACGCCATCTAAATTTTTCACTAAAAGCCCGATTAAATCATTCCAGTAATATTCACCAGAAGCAGGTTTAGCCAGTTGCTCACGCTTAATCGCAATTTCTGAGCCGATTAATTCCGCTGCAATATCTCGATCAGTGCATCCGGCTAAATGTGCAATCACACCTTTACCGTGAGATTTACCCGAAAGTAGCTTAAATTCTTGCCACTGCCCGTTGCGCTTTAAATACCAAGGGGAATAACCAAGAATATTCTCTTTCGGCTGTGTGTTAGAAAAAATTTTCACCCATCCCTTCACACCAAACAAACCGTTGAGCTTGCCTACGGGTACCCATTCTTGCTGTTGCTCTGTATCGGTACTCATAAACAATAACGTTATTACTCAGCTAGATACTGAATTTTAACTAAAGCAATTAAGCTGCTTTTGCTTCTGCTTTCAATAACTTAGCAACACGTTCAGAAGTCTGAGCGCCTTGACCTACCCAATAATCGATACGATCTTGCTCCAGGTTTAAACGAACTTCCTGGCCTTTAGCCATTGGATTAAAATAACCCAAACGTTCGATAT